>CAJMQA010000076.1 GCA_905215395.1 uncultured bacterium
GGGCTCCGGTTCCACCGGCAAAGTTCCAGATGTTTGTATCAACGACATCTACTCCTTTTACGATTGCCATCAATACGGCTCCTAAACCGTAACCCGGAGTACAATGGGTGTGGAAATCTACCGGAATAGATAAATTTTTCTTGAATAGAGGAACTAATTCTGCAATCCGGGAGGGCTGGATCAGACCACTCATGTCTTTTATTGTGATCATATCAGCTCCGAGGGCTGCCATTTGTTTGGCTTTATCCAGGAAATATTCATTCGTAAATACAGGAGCCGGATTCTTTTTCCCTTTCAGTTTATCGAAGAAACTCAGGGCCGGATATTTCGGATCAATGGTGTAACAAACTGCACAGTCTGCCATTCCTCCGTATTTCTTTACATATTTAATGGTTGATTTTACGTTGTTTACGTCGTTCAAAGCATCGAAAATACGCATGATTCCTAATCCGGATTCAATAGAATTACGGCAGAAACCATCGATAATTTCGTCTGTATATGGAGCATATCCGAACAGGTTCCGACCTCTGGATAATGCAGTTAATTTTGAAACATTACCCACTGCAGCTTTGATTTTTTCCAACCTTTCCCACGGATTTTCGTTCAAATAACGCATTACCGAGTCAGGTACTGCTCCACCCCAAACTTCCATTGCATAGAAGTTGGCATCTTTATAAAATGGCAATACTCTATCGATTTGTTGTTGAGTCATTCGGGTAGCAAAAGAAGATTGCTGTCCATCCCTTAATGTCAGATCTCTGATTAATAATTTTTGTGCCATAGTTTGAGTATTTTGTGATTTTGATTTGTACAAACTTATTAAATTAAAATGATAACTAATAATAAAATCGCAAGAAAATATAGAAAAAAATCATTATTTGTTCGTAGAATGTCACAACCTTGTTTTAAATTGTAAGTTAAACGGAAGATTTTTTATCATTTTTTTTATTTGTAACGTTTGTTTCGCTATGTTTGTATCCGTTTATTGCCCAAATGAAGGGAGGCATGGCTCTGTGCCAGGCGGATGTTTTGTAAATTTCTGCGTTTTAATGTTTGGATATTACAATTAATTATGGAAAAAATTGCAGTATTTCCGGGCTCTTTTGATCCTTTTACAGTCGGACATGAAGAAATTGTAAGACGGGGATTGCGATTATTTGATAAAATCATTATCGCTGTCGGAATCAATCCGGTAAAAAAGGAGTTTCTGGATACCGAATGCCGGATTAAATTGATTAAAAAAGCTTTTGCTGATACCAGCCGGGTGGTGGTGGAACCTTATTCGGGGTTGACTGTGGATTTCTGCCGCAAAGTAAATGCACATATTATTATCAGGGGATTGCGGACTGCCGCCGATTTCGAGTATGAACGGGCAGTAGGACAGGCAAACCGTGCTATGGACGGACGAATTGAAACTGTATTTGTATTGACATCAACAGAACATACTTTTGTCAGTTCTACGATTGTCCGTAACATTTTCCTGAATGGAGGAGATGTTACCCGCTTTTTACCTGAACGTGTGACGACGGAGGATTTGAAAGAATGTATGAATCCTTAGAATAGGGAGTATGAAGAAAAAAGGAGCGGTTATTGCTGGTTGTGTATTATTGTTGTTTGTATTGGTTTATCTATGTGCTCCTAAATATGTACAGGAAGCTCTGATACACTGGTATCCGGAGATTACCGATACTTATATTTTTGCATCCAATAAGGTTGAAAAAGCTGATTCGTGCTGGGATTTTCCGGAGGCACGTAATTATAATACCTACCGGATGACTCCGGCTCAGATGGATTTCCTGAAGCAATACGGGACTGTGTCTTTTCTTGTTATTCAAAACGATAGTGTTTTATATGAAGAGTATCGGGACGGGTGGGATCCCGAACAGTTGTCCAATATCTTTTCAGCAACCAAAAGTATTGTCGGTTTATTGATCGGTATAGCCCATGATGAAGGGTATATCGGGAGTTTGGATGATAAAGTGGGCAAATATCTGCCGGAATTCAGGACGGGGGATAAAGACCGGATTACAATCCGGAATTTACTGACAATGAGTTCCGGGTTAAATTGGGATGAAGCTTATACCTCTCTTTTTTCAAAAACGACTCAGGCCTATTACGGAAACCATATCCGGGAGCTGGTCATGGGATTGCAGGTTGTGGAAGAACCGGGGAAGCGTTATTCATATAAGAGTGGAGATACTCAATTGTTGTCGTTTGTTCTGGAGGCTGCTTTGCAAGGGGAAATGACCATCAGTGAGTATGCCCAAAAAAAATTATGGCAACCGGTGCAGGCTTGCAGGGATGCTTTGTGGAATCTTGACCGGGAGGGGGGAGATGAAAAAACATATTGTTGTTTTAATACCACGGCCCGGGACATTGCCCATTTGGCTCGTCTGATTTTGAACCGGGGAAACTGGAATGGCGTACAGGTTATCTCAGAAACCTATATTCAGGAAGCAACCTCTCCGGCTTTTTATCTGCAAAATGAATTCGGTGACGGAGCTTTGGATTATTATGGGTTTCAAATTTGGATCATGCATTATGAGGGGATGCAATTCCCTGCTTTCCGGGGCTTAGGAGGACAATATATTTTTGCTATTCCTCAGAAGAATGCCATTGTTGTCCGTTTGGGACATAAACGGAGCGATGAATATGTCCGGGAACTGACAACCGATATAACGGAATATCTCAACATTGCTTTTGATATACTAAAATAATAAAGACGGCTGAAAGCCGTCTTTATATTTATTGTGATTGTCGGTTACCATGCGAACATCGGACGGGGTTCCATCATGGCATTTACTTCTTTCTTCACTGCTGCAATAACATTTTCATCGTCGATATTAGACAGGATACGGTCGATCATATCTACAATCACTTTCATGTCTGCTTCTTTCAAACCGCGGGTAGTAATGGCCGGTGTTCCAACACGGATACCAGAGGTTTGGAACGGAGAGCGGCTATCGAAAGGTACCATATTCTTATTGATGGTAATATCTGCTTTTACCAGGGTGTTTTCAGCCTTTTTACCGGTCAGTTCGGGAAATTTGGTACGTAAGTCGATCAGCATACAGTGATTGTCTGTTCCTCCTGATACTACTTTATATCCTTTGTCAATAAATGCCTGTGCCATGACAGCTGCATTCTTTTTCACTTGTTTGGCATATTCCAGATAAGAGTCGGATAATGCTTCCTCAAATGCAACGGCTTTAGCAGCTATAACATGTTCCAGAGGACCGCCTTGCTGTCCGGGGAATACTGCGAAATTGAGTACCTGAGACATCATTTTGATTTCTCCTTTCGGAGTGGTTAACCCCCACGGATTCGGGAAGTCTTTCGGTAATAAGATCATTCCACCACGCGGACCACGTAGTGTTTTGTGAGTGGTAGTGGTAACGATATGACAATATTCAAACGGATTATTCAGTAAACCTTTGGCAATTAAACCTGCCGGATGGGCCATGTCGTACATTAATAATGCACCAACTTTATCGGCAATCTCACGCATCCGTTTGTAATCCCAATCGCGGGAATAAGCAGAAGCTCCGGCTACAATCATTTTAGGTTTGTGTTCCAAAGCTAATTTTTCCATTTCATCGTAGTCCACTAAACCAGTGTCTTCTTTCACATGATAAGCTATCGGACGATAATTGATACCGGAAAGATTTACAGGTGAACCGTGAGATAAGTGGCCTCCATGTGCAAGATCCAGTCCCAGATAAGTGTCGCCTGGTTTCATACAGGCAAAAAATACTGCTGCATTTGCCTGTGCTCCGGAATGAGGCTGTACATTGGCGTATTCAGCTCCGAATAATTTGCATGCCCGGTCAATTGCTAATTGTTCTGTCTGGTCGACAATCTGGCAACCACCATAGTAGCGGGCGCCGGGATAACCTTCAGCGTATTTGTTTGTAAGACAGGAGCCCATAGCTTCCATTACTTCTTCGCTAACAAAGTTTTCCGAGGCAATCAGTTCAATTCCTTCTTTTTGACGCTGGCACTCTTTTCCGATCAGGTCAAATATTACGGTATCTCTTTTCATAGTTAAGTGGTTAAAATATTTTTTGTCAAATTTATACTAAATCCTTTTTCAAAGCAAAGCATTTCAAACTTTTCTTTGCCTGAAAGTTGAAAATTGAAACTGAAATGATATTTCCGTTTTTTTGTGTTGGAGATAAGAACTGTTGCATTATCTTTGGACAAAAATGCAGATCATTTGTACGGACAAAATTTTTAATTATGGAAAATCCTTTTGAAGAGAATCAGATAAAACGACCGGTTTTACTGACGGTAATTTGTATTCTGACATTTATTGGCAGTGGTTGGGGGGTACTGTATAATTTGTTTTCGTTGTTCAGAGCTGGTGGGGTGGAGGCTAATTTTCATATGGAACAATATTCGATGATGGCGGGAGAACTGGAAAATCAGGGGGCACCTGCTTTTCTTCATAATTTATTGAACTCTTCTATGGAAATGATACAGGCCGGTTTTGTTCATGCCCGTGAAATTGCGGTAATTAACCTGGTGTTGGGAGTAATGAGTGTATTGGGGGCAATTCTGATGTTTCAATTGAAACGTTTGGGTTTTTATCTGTATACTGCGGTTCAGATTTTATTACTTTTTGTTTCCTCCTATTTTGTCGGTTTCTCCATTGTGGTGGTTTTACAAATGCTCTTTTCCGGGCTAGTATCTTTTGTTTTTATTATCTTATATGGACTCAATCTGAAGTATATGCAATAAATGTTTTGCGGATAAATATTGAATCATCTCCGGAGAAACCGGAGATGATTTTTTACATTTATTGGTGTATATTTTGAAGATAATACTTATCTTGTGTGTCGTTATTATTATACCTGATTATTTACTTTTGAAAGAAATTATTTATGAATAAGCGTGTGTTGCTGACCTTAGGAATGACTCCATTGGTTGCTGTTCCGGCTCTTGCGGGGACGAAATCAGCCGGGCAACCTAATATAGTGTTGTTTTTGGTGGATGATATGGGATGGCAGGATACTTCTGTGCCTTTCTGGAATAAAAAGACTCCTTTAAACGGGAAATATGAAACGCCCAATATGGAACGTCTTGCTGCTGAAGGAATGAAATTTACACAGGCATATGCTGCGAGTCTTAGTTCGCCTTCCCGTATCAGTTTGTATACGGGAATGAATGCCGCCCGTCATTGTGTTACTAATTGGACCCTGGAATATAATAAAAGTACAGATCATGAAGATAAGGTTTTGGAATTTCCTTTGTGGAATGTGAACGGGATGTGCTGTACTCCGGGAGTTCCCCGAACAGTTTATGCAACTTCGCTGGCACAGTTATTACATGATCATGGCTATCATACGATCCATTGCGGCAAAGCTCATTTCGGGGCAATTTCAACGCCGGCAGCAAATCCTGGAAATATTGGTTTTGATGTGAATATTGCCGGACATGCAGCCGGAGGACTTGCCAGTTATCTGGGAGAACAAAATTATGGGAATACCGGGGACCCGGCCCGGCATTCATTAATGGCTGTCCCCGGATTGGAAAAATATTACGGTACGCATACTTTTGTGACGGAAGCTCTGACGATTGAGGCTTTAAAAGCTCTGGATACAGCCCGTACACTGAACAAACCTTTCTTTTTATATATGTCACATTATGCCGTTCATATACCTATAAACAAGGATCAACGCTATTATCAGAAATATATCGATAAGGGATTGGATCCTATAGAGGCAGCTTATGCCGGGTTGGTGGAAGGTGTGGATAAAAGTCTGGGGGATATTATGGATTATCTGGAAAAGTATCATTTGGATGAAAACACAATTATTCTGTTTATGTCTGATAATGGGGGTTTAGCAGCTACAGATCGTGGCGGGGAACTGAATACTCAAAACAAACCTTTAAACAGCGGAAAGGGCTCTGCTTATGAAGGAGGAATACGGGAACCTATGATTGTGAAATGGCCAGGGAAGGTACAACCTGGGAGTATGTGTGACCGTTATCTGATCATCGAGGATTTTTTCCCTTCTATACTGGAGATGGCAGGCATAAAGAAATATAAAACCGTGCAGCAAGTGGACGGGAAGAGCTTTGTACCATTACTGACCGGTAGCGGAGATCCTTCGGCCCGAAGAAAGCTGTATTGGAATTTTCCGAACAACTGGGGTCCTTCCGGACCAGGAATCGGGGCGACGGCAACCGTCCGGGACGGAGACTGGAAGTTGATTTATTATTATAAAGATGGAAAGAAAGAATTATTTAATATACAGGATGACATAGAAGAACTCAATAACCGGGTTGCTGAATGTCCGGATGTGGTCCGGCACTTATCCCGTGAATTGGGTAAGTATTTGAGAAAGTCGGGAGCACAGCGCCCTTTCAATAAGATAACCGGTAAACCTGCCCCATGGCCGGATAGTAAATAACTCAAAATATAAAACAATGAAGACAGACTATTTATTCATTTTATTGATGGTGATTTTGTTGAGTGCCTGTCAGCATAAAGAGAGGTTTTATGTGAAACAGGTTGTTTTTCCAGAACAGTCTACCGATGAGGAAAAAATAAATATGGCGGCTCATGTTGTACCTTCAGAGAGCCAGTACGCCTGGCAACGATTGGAATTGACGGCTTTTGTTCATTTTGGCATCAATACCTTTACCGGCCGGGAATGGGGGAATGGTAAGGAAGATCCTGCTTTGTTCAATCCGGTTGCGCTGGATTGCGGTCAGTGGGTAAAAGCATTGCAGGCGGGTGGCTTTAAAATGGTTATTCTGACCGCTAAGCATCACGATGGTTTTTGTTTATGGCCTACCGCAACAACCGCTCATTCTGTGGCTTCTTCGCCATGGCGGGGTGGGAAAGGAGATGTGGTTGCAGAATTGAAGGAAGCTTGTGATCAGTATGGGATGAAATTCGGGATATATCTTTCTCCATGGGACCGGAATGCTGCCTGTTATGGGGATTCCCCTGCTTATAACAAAATGTTTGTGGAACAGCTGAAAGAATTATTGAGTCACTATGGAAAGATTGATGAAGTTTGGTTTGACGGAGCCAATGCTGAAGGGCCTAACGGAAAAAAACAGGTGTATGACTGGCAAGCTTTCTACGCTGTGATAGATAGTTTACAGCCTCAGGCAGTAAAAGCGATTATGGGGGATGATGTACGTTGGGTTGGAAATGAAAGAGGATTAGGCCGGGAAACGGAGTGGAGTGTCACTCCTCTGACTGCTGATATATATACGGATGCCGGAGCTGAAAACGAACGTCTGGGGTTACAGGCGACAAGCAAGGATCTGGGGAGCCGGGAGAAAGTGCTCGCTGCCAAACGGTTGTTTTGGTATCCGTCGGAAGTAGATGTCTCAATCCGTCCGGGGTGGTTTTATCATGCAGAACAGGATGAACAGATAAAGTCACTGGAGCAGCTGGCAGATATTTATTTCCGTTCTGTCGGATACAATTCGGTATTGCTTTTGAATGTTCCTCCGGACCGCCGGGGATTGATTCATGAGAATGATGTATTGCGTTTGAAAGAGTTCGGAGAGTATTTACAGCAAGCCTTTGCAGATAATCTTATTGTAGCGGAAAATCCGGAGATGAATAGCTTTTCCCTGAAACCGGGTTCAAAAATAAATACGGTAATGTTGGGGGAGGATATCCGCAAAGGACAGAGGGTTGAGGAGTTTAGAGTGGAGATCTGGCATGATAGACAATGGAGGGAAGTGGGCAGGGGAACCACAATCGGTTATAAACGCTTACTGCGTTTTCCGTTATGTGTGGCTGACAGCCTCCGTGTAACGGTAACGGAGAGCCGTGCTAAGGTTTATTTGGATAAAACCGGAGCCTATTATGTACCGGCAACAAAGCCAGCCTCTTCCAGGATACAGGCAAATTGTATGCCTCAGGATCGTTGGAGAGTGGTAGCCGGAACTGCCGGGAAACATAGTCAGGAAATGGCTGTCGACAGTCGGACGGAAACTTATTGGGAGTCTGATTTTTCAGTCCCTTTGGAAATAGATATGGGCAGGAAGGTGAAGGTAAAAGGTTTTATATATACGCCTGTACCCGGGGAAAATATTGCGGGAACAGTTTTCTTGTATCAATTTTATACGAGTACAGACGGAAAGAACTGGAAACTTTGTGAGTGTCCCGGAGAGTTCAGTAATATCATGTATAATCCGGAACCCCAGTGGGTCGTTTTTAAAGAGTCTTATCTGGCCCGTTATTTCCGGTTTATTCCTTTACAGGAGATAGAAGGGAGGCCTTGGGTAAGAGTAGGGGAGATTGCTGTTATAAACTGAGAATAAAAAAAGCCCTGCTTTTGCAGGGCTTTTATTTTATCCTCCGAAATTGTCATACATGACGTTTTCATCGGGGACTCCAAGATCATAAAGCATTTTGGTAACTGCCTGGATCATCATTGGAGGACCGCAGAGGTAGTATTCTATATCCTCAGGATTCTCGTGATTTTTGAGGTAATTTTCATAAATAACCTGATGCACAAAGCCTGCTTTATAAGCAACCCCTGCTGCGTCAGCAACCGGGTCCGGTTTGTCGAGAGCCAGTGTCCAGTGGAAATTCGGATTTTCTTCCTGAATTTTATTGAATTCATCTACATACGGAGCTTCCTGCAAAGCACGTGCGCCATACCAGAAGGTTACTTTACGGTCGGTGTGTATTGTGTGGAACAGATTGAAAATATGCGAACGCATGGGAGCCATACCAGCACCACCCCCGATAAACATCATTTCATTGTTGGTTTCCCGCAGGAAGAACTCTCCGTAAGGACCGGAAATGGTTACTTTATCGCCTGGCTTACGGGTAAAAATGAATGAGGAACAGATACCTGGGTTTACAGGCATAAAGGTGCGTGTTTCCCGGTCAATTGGCGGAGTTGCAATACGGATATTCAACATGATAATATTGCCTTCTGCCGGAGAATTGGCCATAGAATAAGCCCGGTAGGTAGGTTCCGGATTATGCATCTTCAGATCGAACATCTTCATCCGTTCCCAGTCTGCCTTATATTTCTCATCGATGTCCATGTCCTTGAAATCTACGTCCAGGGCAGGTACGTCTATCTGGATATACCCTCCGGATTTGAATTTCAGGTTTTCACCTTCCGGTAATTTAACTACGAATTCTTTCAGGAAAGTGGAGATGTTGCGGTTGGAAACCACAGTACATTCCCATTTTTTTATACCCAGGACAGATTCGGGGATGCGCATTTCCAGGTTTTCTTTTACTTTTACCTGACAAGCCAGACGCCAGTCTTCGTGTTGCTGCTTGTATGAGAAAAATCCGGTTTCGGTGGGGAGGATGGAACCTGCTCCTGAGTCTACCTGGCATTTACACATACCGCAGGAACCTTTTCCGCCACAGGCAGAAGGTAAGAAGATCTTTTGATTACCGAGGGCTGCCAGCAAAGAACTCCCGGGTTCTGTTGTCAACACCCGTTCGCCATTGTTGATGCTGATCTTGATTTCACCCTTGGGAGTCAGTTTTGCTTTTGCGAACAAAAGTACACCGACCAATATCAGGATGATAATCAGGAACACCACAATACCGGCAGTAATAATTGTTGTATTTATTGCTAAAAGTATCATGTTTATTTTAGATTTTAAATGGTAAATTATTCTGCATCGCTATTATCGGTTTCACTCATTGTTGTGGTCTGAGCATCAGCGGTAATTTGCGGTGCCGGAGCAACTTGTGCGGTTTCGGTCTTTGCCGGCTGGGGTTTCAGTTTATTCAGGTCGATACCCAGGAAACTCATGAAAGAGATTGCCATTAGGCCGGTTATAATAAAGGTAATACCGATACCACGTAAGGGAGCCGGAATATCAGAATATTTTAGTTTTTCCCGGATAGCTGCGATACAAACAATGGCCAGCATCCAACCGATTCCGGAACCGAAACCGAAGGTTATGGCTTCTCCCACATTCGCATAGTTTCTTTGCTGCATGAACAAAGAAGCTCCCATAATGGCGCAGTTCACTGCGATCAATGGCAGGAAGATTCCCAATTGGTTGTAAAGAGCAGGAGCAAATTTTTCTACAATCATTTCCACCAATTGTACCATTGCGGCGATAATAGCAATAAACATGATGAAACTCAAGAAGCTAAGGTCAATATCGGCAGCCTGAGCTCCCAATAGCCATTCCAAAGCTCCGGGTTTCAATACGTAATTGTCCAGAAGGTAGTTGACCGGTACTGTGATTAACAATACGAAAATAACGGCAATTCCCAATCCGAAAGAGGTTTTTACAGTCTTCGATACAGCCAGATATGAACACATACCCAGGAAGTATGCGAATATCATGTTGTCGATGAAGATTGACCGGACGAATATATTTAATAGATTTTCCATTTCTTATCGCTTTAATTATTTTTCTATTAAATCTTTATTTCTGGAACGGTGTACCCAAATGATCAGTCCGACAAGAATCAAAGCCATCGCCGGCATAATCATCAAACCATTATTGGAATAGCAACCGCCATTTTGTATGTAAAATGATTCAGGAATAACCCGGAAGCCATAGAGTGTACCAGAACCCAGTAATTCCCGGAAAAAGGCTACAATCACCAGAATCATACCGTATCCAAGTCCGTTCCCGATACCGTCCAATAAAGAGGGCCAGGGTTTATTGGCTAATGCAAAGGCTTCAATACGTCCCATAATGATACAGTTGGTAATAATCAAACCGACATATACCGAAAGCTGTTTGCTTACATCATAAGCATAAGCCTTCAGTAATTGGTCTACAATAATTACCAAAGCTGCGACAACCACTAACTGTACAATGATACGGATACGGTTAGGTATGGTGTTTCTCAAGAGGGAAAGAATCACATTTGAGAAAGCTGTAACGGCAGTTACTGAAAGACCCATCACGATTGCGGGCTCCAGCTTTGCAGTAACGGCAAGAGCAGAACAGATCCCGAGTACCTGTACGATCACCGGATTGTTCTTACTCAGAGGACCGAGTAGAAATTCCCGGTTCTTTGCTGAAAATAATGCACTCATTTTATTTTTGTTTTAAAAATGGTTCGTAATAGGTCAGGTAATTTGAGATCATAGACTCAACTCCCTTAGAGGTGATGGTTCCGCCTGAAATAGCGTCAACCTCATTGGAACCGGTAGCATTGCCACCTTTTTTTATCAGAATACCGATTAACCGGTCTCCGGAGAAGATGTGCTTACCCTGGAATTGCTTATTAAAAGCAGGAGTTGTAATTTCTGCTCCCAGACCTGGAGTTTCGCCCTGATGGTCGAAAAAGGTTCCGTAAATGGTCGATTTGTCTGCATTCAGAGAAATATATCCCCAGATAGGCCCCCATAAACCTGCTCCGTAAATCGGCAGTATATATTTTGTGGCTCCATCTACTTCTGCAACGAAAACCGGCAATTCACGCTGTTCTGCAGGTAGTTTATACTGTTTTTCAATGTTTACATTGAAAGCATTTCCTTCTACTTTGCCACCCTGTGCATTCACGATAAATTGTTCTTTGATGTAATCCCCGAACAATTTTGCTGAATTGTCAGCTGTAGAGGAAATGTGTATTGCACTCAGGATATTCTGTCTCTTTTCATTCTGCTTATTTTCATTCTGACGCGGTTGCAGAGAAAGAGATACAACAGATAGTAAAGCTGCTACTACTACTACCAGAATTACTGAGTACAGGAATGTATATGTATTTCCTTGTCTATTCATGTCTCTATTTATTTATGATTTCATCAGTTCGCAATAGCTTTTACTCTTTTTAATCTGCGTTTGATGTTAGCCTGAACCACAAACCAGTCGATCAATGGGGCGAAGGTATTCATCAGCAGAATGGCTAACATCATTCCTTCCGGATATCCTGGATTGATGCAACGGATAATGATGGCCATAGCTCCGATCAATAAACCGTAAATGTACTTTCCGGTATTGGTTTGCGAAGAGGTAACAGGGTCGGTTGCCATAAATACGGCTCCGAAAGCAAAACCTCCCATTAGAAGTTGCTGATAGGCTTCGATGTGAGAGATCGGCTGGAATACAAGAGCCATCAGGAAACCGCCTGCAAATACAGATAGCATAGTTCTCCAGCTGGCTACATTAGTCAGTAAGAGAATGATTGCTCCGATCAGAATACAAAAAGTAGAGGTTTCGCCGACAGAACCCGGGATGAATCCCCAGAACATGTCAGCAGTGCTATAGCTCAGCGGTTGTCCTAAAGCCATTTCAGCAAGAGGAGTTGCCTGAGATATGGCATCTGTTTCACTGGCGATCCATACACTATCACCTGAAATCTGGGAAGGATAAGAAAAGAAGAAGAAGGCGCGGGCTAATAAGGCCGGGTTCCAGATGTTCATTCCGGTACCCCCGAAAATTTCTTTACCAATAATGACGGCAAAAGCAGTTGATAGTGCAACCATCCAGAGGGGGGC
>CAJMQA010000077.1 GCA_905215395.1 uncultured bacterium
TGATATGCTGATTCATGTGGATGGTACAACTCCATTGACGGTCTATACCAATATGAAAGAAATAGGTCTGGATGGACGGGAGACGTTCTATAATAATCTGAGAAAATCGGCAGATGCAAATGGTGATTGTGTTTATGCTGTTTTCAATAATAACAATTTGCGTTACAGAACCTATGAGGTGATAAAAGTTACTGATAAATATGGTTGTACTACTGACCCTGCCCTTCCAAACCCGAAGGTAACCATTACCATGCGTGAGCGTCCGGTGATGAAGGTAGAAACCCAGCACGCCCTGTATAATAACGGAGGCTGGACTTCTGAAATTAAGGATTTCATGATTCCGGATCAGGCTTCTGTACGCTTCCGTATCACTGAGATCCAGGGAGGAAATCCGTGGAATCTGAAAATGGTGAAAACTACTCCGGATGGACAGGTAGATACCCGTTACTTTAATAATCTGATAGAGTCTTATCAGGAGATTTATCCGGCCACGGAAGGAGAATACCGTTTTTCAATTTCCGATCAGTATTGTAGTATAGCCGAAGAATTGGAAGAGGTCAGAAAGGTCTCTTATACAGAGACTGGTTTCTTGCGTGTGAAAGTGATGCTGGAGGGGGCTTTCTCGGTAGAAACCGGTAGAATGCGCAGTCAGATTTCAGACTTGTTGCCGTTAAAGGGAATGGAAAGCCTGCCGGATGCCGGAGATGGTAATCAGTGGATTGACTGGGTTGTAATGGAACTGAGGAAGGATGTGAATGACGCTGCTACTGTCAGGGATACCTTGTTGTTGAGGAGTGACGGTTATTTGGCTGACCGGACAGGAAATACTTTATTGTCGGTCATCGGGGAGAATTTCTCTTTGCTTGAGTCCAATATTTATCATGTGGTAATCAAACATCGCAATCACCTTGCGATTGCTTCTGTGGGATGCCGCATCTTTACTGAACCCGTAATGGCGACGCTGGTAGATCTGACAAATTCTGCTTATGTGTATACAAAAGACGGAAATATCACCAATCATATGAAAGAGTTGACCGTTATTCAGGGACGTTATGTCTGGGGGATGGCTGTTGGTAATATACTGAGCAATAGTTTAATTTCCATCGCCAACCCGAATGAGATACAGCGTTTGGGTATTCAGAATTCCCTGAGGGGATATTATTTACATGATGTGAATTTCGACGGGGTGGTGAAATGGAATATTCAGGGAATCATTGATGGTAACAGTGTCGCTACTGATAAGAGTGACGATGCTTATTTCGTCTTTAAGAACCGGAATCTGTTTTCAGAAATACCGGAGAATTAAATGGAATGTGTAAGTGTTTATAAAGTAATTATATGAAACTGAAATTGTCTTTATTGTTAGCTTTGACTTGTATGAGTCTGGTCTGGGGAAATGCTAATAATGTGCGTATAGCCGATAAGGTAAAGGTTGCAGGAAGGTTGGGAAAAGATACCATTATGCTCAGTTTTCCCCTGAAATGGGATAATTCATGGCGTTTGGATGAGAATTGGGATGCGGTGTATCTATTCATCAAATACAAACGGATGAATGTGGAAGAACCTTGGCGTCATCTTTGCCTCAAGGACGAGGGACATCGTGTAGATGCCGGATATACCTGGGCGTTGGCAAAGACGGGGCGGGATAATGTCGGAATGTTTGTTTTCCGGAGCAATACCGGGGCAGGAGCTTCTTCGACTATGGTGCGTGTGGTGATTGACATTACCAAAGGGGATTTGCAGCCTTTTTATTCTGCCACTTACGAAGATTTTAAGAGCGGAAATATAGATATTTCGGTCTCAGCCATCGAAATGGTGTTTGTACCCCGTGGACCTTATTATCTGGGAGATGGATTTTCATATGATTCTTTTGCGACGGATGCAGGAACAGCTTGCCTGGTTAGCAGTAATGACGCTCTGGCTTTACGTGTCAGAAACGGGAATAATACGGATATCAAAAAGGATGTTCTGACGGTAGGAAAATTGTATCCTAAAGGTTACGATGGATTCTATTGCATGAAATATGAGATTTCACAGGAACAGTATGTGGATTTTCTGAATAAATTGCCTTACAGTCAACAGAAAAAAAGGATAGGTAATAATCTGGATGAATTGGTGGTGGGTGATTATGTTTTCGGAGAGAAAGATTTTGCGAATGGCCGGAATGGAATTATTCTTCAGAAGCGGAAAACGAAGGGATGGGGGGCTTCGGCTTCTCACAGTGGGGACACTGCTGTAATTTTTGGTTTTAATGGTGACCGGGATGATGCAGGCTACAATAGTCCCACCGATGGTAAAACGGTGGCTTGTAATTTTCTGACTCCAGAGGATGCCAAGGCCTATGCCGACTGGACCGGATTGAGGCTGATGACTGAGATGGAATATGAAAAGAGTTGCCGTATACGGAATCCTCAGGCTCCTCCTTCGGGTTATCAGTATGCCTGGAATGGATTGACGATGAAAATACCAACAGGTATTGCTACAGGAACCAAAGGGACAGTATATGAAATACCGACGGGTGATGCTAACGTAAATGTGGGCAATGCGAATGGCGGACCTTTGCGGTGTGGTTCTTTTGCTCAGGCAGGAACAACCTCAATGAGTGCGACAGGAGCTACTTTCTGGGGAATATTTGATATGACGGGTAATTTGGCGGAGATGTGTTGTAATGCTGCAACAGGAAAGGAAATGCTGGATGAGCCTGGAGATGGTAGTTTATTGTCTGAGGTGATTTCATGGTCCAAAGACACGGTTGTCAATTGGTATGGTTCCGTCCATGTTCCTCCGTATACTACAAAAGTAAAGGTCATCCGAGCTTTGGGCACTCGTTTCAAAGATCGTTGGGGAAGGACTGTTTATATCCGTGATACTTTCGAAGTGGCTACGCCTTTCCTGAAAGTGTCTAATTCCGTCAGCTACTCAGTGGGGCGTCCGCTACTTGCCCCGGTACCTGCCTGGCCGAAGGTTCTGGCTGCTTATGGAACCCGGGGGGGAAGTTATGCTTCTACCAGCAGGGATGAAACGGCTGTATCGGGTAGAGCTAAATTTGACTTTTTTAAAACGAATGAGTTGATGGATCCCGCGTTGATTAAAGCTGTACGCAGTCCTGAAGTTACTTTCAGACTTGTCCGGAATGCCCCGGAGATGAAGATCAAGGCTGGGAGAATCGGTTTACAGAACGATACATTTGAAGATACAGTAGTATTGTGTAAAGAAGTGCCTTATATCATTCAGGAACTGGATGGAGGAACGCCGGTCGCTTCTACAATTCTGTATGAATGGGAAGAAAATAGCGGGGATGGCTGGAAAACAATACAGAATGCAGATCAGAAAGATTTAAGTTTGACAGTGCACTGGAATATGGATGAGTTTATGGTGTCACGGAAATACCGGAGGAAGAGTGTGACTCCCATGGGGGAAGGTTATAGTAATGAGGTGACACTGACTTTGGTAGGGCAGCCGAAAGTGTCTCCTTTACAGGCCGTGATCGGGGATTGCAACCGGATAGTCCCGACTGTGGGAAGCGTGGAAGTTATGGCAGATTCGATTGTGTGGTTCAGGAATGATACGCATGCAGCTATAGGGACCAAGGTATTGAATGCTAAAGAGTCCTTGTACTCTCCTACCCGGACAGAGTTCCCGAACCCCGGTAATTATCAGGTATTGTTTCAGGCCTATGTTGATGGATGTCCCTTGGAGGCTTTGGCTAATGTAAGTGTTGAGCCTGCTACGGGTGTGGCGGACTGTCCTTCCGTTGTCAAGGATATCAATCAGGATGGGACAGAAATCGTTTATCACGGTGTAGTGATGGCGGATTGCCGTTGTTGGTTGGTGGAGCCTGCTAAAAAGCAAACGGCTAATAGTATAGATGGACCTGGAGGAGATGGAGTACAGATGTATAATTTTGAAGATCTGCAATATGAATTGACTCAGATAAATGATGTGGATCCGAATTTTGAATCAGCAATCTGTCCGAAAGGTTTTTATGTGGCTTCCGATGTTCAGGCTGAGCAATTGGCATTTGCCATGCAGGGTACTGTAGTCCCGGACAATTTTAAAGGGAATAATTATGGGTATTACAACAATGTTGAGAATATCCCGGGATATTACTGGGCTTTGATTTACCATGACAGTGCAGAAAACGAGAATAATTATTGGTGGAAAGTTATGTATATCGATGAAAACGGGTTTATGGATGTGGGAACAGAGCTGTTTAATTCGGTGGATGATCTGACAGAAGAACCTTGGTATGACTATTTCTACACGGTACGTTGTATAAAAGGAAAACCATTAAATTAAGTTACAGTTTGTCAAAATAAAAGATATGAGGGTAATAAGATATTGTATATTGTTACTGGTATTCCTCCCGGCTCTGATGGCCTCAGGAATACAACGGAATAGTGCTGATACACTGATGGTTTCAGCAGATACGGTTCCTGTACAATTACGTTCTCTGAATGTAGCTCCTTTGTCGCTACCGGTTTCCGGGGATAATCGGAGCGGTGATCTTTTCAAAGGGGGACAGGACGATGGTTTCGCTTCTTCCTGTCTGCCACCTCAGATTATTGAACATGGAAAACAGCTCTTCGAGTGTATAGAAGACAGTATTGTAATGCAGATCAAAGCTCAGGGATCGGAGTTGCAATACAAATGGCAGAAGTGGGATGCCAATGATTTTCAGGATATTGTCGGGGAGACCGATCGTATATACGGTGAGAATACGGATTGTCTGGTATTGAAAAATATCAATAAAACTAAAGATGACGGGCTCTATCGTTGTCTGGTATATAACGGTTGCGGGGAGACTCCCAGTGATACTTTCCGGATGGCAATTACCAGTGCTCCGGTACTGGTCTCTTCCCTGCAGGAGAGTATGACCTGGGAATGTGTCGGGGCAGCCGGACGCAATCTGGCTGTGGTTGTTACCAGCCTGAATCCGGAGCAGTTAAATTATATTTGGTGGAAGGAAGATACTGTCACTCATGAACGCAGGCTTTTTGATCCTGATAAGTATAATACTTCAACTCTGACTTTAAAACCTACTTCCAGGGCGGATGAAGGAATATATGGGGTAGAGGTAAGCAATCAGTGTGGTTCGGTGGTGGATTCTGTGTTTATGCCGGTATACATGACGGTGACAGTGGAAGAAGTCAATATACAGGACCGGAAAATTGTGGCTTGTGAAGGGGAGAATGTGGATATCCGGGTAAAAGTGGCCGGCGGCGGGATATATGATTATGCTCTGAAAAAGGTAAAGGTGATCAGTGAGATGCCTTTGAAATACGATGTCCTGGGGGTGCTGGCAACCGGAAAATCACAGGTTACCCTGGAGAATGTGACAGAGAATATGCAAGGGACTTATGTCTGGGAGGTATCCAATAATTGTGGACGGGATACCAGTGAGATATTTAAACTGGTGGTTCATCACCGGCCTGATTTCGGACCGGGTAAAGAGTTTCCGGATACACTAGCTTGTGAAAATTCGAAATTGGTTTTATCGTGTGAAGCTGTTGGTGAGGAAGTTGAATATTATTGGTATCACAATGGGGTGAATACAGGTGTTACCGGAAATGTATATACCATCGATACTCTGAAGCCGGATCAGGAAGGTATTTATACTTGTTATGCACATAATGTCTGCATACAGCAGACTCCCAGTCGTCCGATCCGGGTTACTGTCGATCCTTTGCCGAAGATTCTGAGGGATCCTTTGTTGCTGAAGCCTGTTTGTGTGGGTGATTCCCTGGTAGAGATCAATATCCGTTTCGGGAATGCCCGCATAGATAGTCTGAGGTGGCGGCTGAATGATCATTTCCTGTATGACGACGGAGTGAAATATGAGGGGTGTACGGACAATAAGATTTCTATATTTAAAATTCAACCGGAGGAAATCGGAATGTATTATGTGCAGGCCTACAATCATTGTGGAAGTGTGTTCAGCCAGCCTGCAGAGCTTATAATCAATGAACCGGCCTCTTTGATCAAGGGATTGAATGGTTATGATATGTTGTTGTGTGCCGGTGAAGATCAGCAATTGGTCGTAAATGCTAAAGGAGCTTTACCGATTCGTTACCGTTGGCTGTGTAATGAAGAGGTAATTGCAGAATCGGATAGCAATGTGGTACATGTGACGTCGGGACAGATCAATGAGGATGCTGAGTATTGCATTCAGGTAGAAAATATATGTGGGGGGGAAGTTCATTGTACCCGCTTGAGGGTAGCCCGGATACAGACATTTCCGTTAGAAGGGGGAGGTGAATATTGTGACGGTCATGAGCCGATCGGGGAGTTTAATATGATAGGGTCGGATACGAATGTTGTGTATACTTTATACCGCGATCCGAACGAAAGACTTTCCGAATTTCAGGGAACAGGTGATACGGTCAATTTCAGGCAGATGGCTGCCGGAAATTATTATGTTGTCGGCAAGGACACAAACGGATGTGTGCAACGGATGGAAAATCAGGTGGAAGTGAAACTAAAGGCTTCACCTGCTCCGGGGCGGCTCATCATGACCGATCAGTCGTGTCAGAACAATCCTGGAGCTAATGTGATGATGACGAACTGGGAAGATGGTATCCAATATAAATTGTACCGGAGATACAAGAGTGAGGAGTGGGAATGGTATAGATCAATGATGTTTATCGGTGGTGTGGTAAAAATGGGATCTCCTGCCCCGGGAGAGTTGAAGTTCTGGGAAGGTCTGGATGAGGGAGCATACAAGGTGGTGGCTCAGGATTTGTACAATGGTTGTACCCGGGATATGGTACTGGAAGATTCGGTGGTTGTACATCCTGCTCCCCGTCGGTATACTTTGCTGGCTAAGAACAATGACTTTGTCAATTGTAGTCTTGAAAATGAGCTGGCACAACTGGAAGCAGACGCTTATGAAAGCGGTTTTTCATATACCTTGAAAAAGGATGGGGAACCTTATGGACAGATATTGAAATATTCTCCCGTTCGCTGGGGACTCCTCGATCAGGGAACCTATACGCTGGAAGCTAAAAATGAATGGGGCTGTGTATCGGAATCCAAACCGGTGACGATAATTAATGCAGAAAGTCCGAAGCAGGTGAAAATAGGAGGAAACGGTTCCATTTGTGATGGGGATACAGATAAATATAAAGAGTTGATCATCGAGGAATCGGAGCTTGGAGTGACTTATAAAATCTATCAGGATTTCCCGGAACGTTATGTGGATGAGGTGAAGGGAACCGGAACGGATGTTTCTGTTCTTTTGCCTTCCAGTAATGCGACTTATGTGGTGGATGCATATGATAAGACCGGAGTGTGCAAGGTGCGGTTGGAAGATCGTTTCCTGGTTGCTGCCAGCGATTTTCAGGCGGTCACGAACCCATCGGAGATGTTCCTGGACAGGGGAAGCCGTACGCATCTCCACCTGGATGTGAAGGGTACCTATGCCCAGCCTATGGTGATAGAATGGAAACCGGAAAATATGTTGGAATGGGGTATAATAGAATCCCCGACTACTCAGGTTCACAGGCAATACTATGTTCCATTTTGTCCGTGTAAATGTTCTGCGGATTATTCGAATTATCATCAGTATTCACATGGGCCGCATTGTTTGAATGATCCGAAGAGCTGTCCTTATCTCTACCATACCTGGGATCCCAAAAAACATGGTTGTGTGTATCAGGGAACCGAGCGGATTTTATGGCGGGGTTCTATGGTTCCTTATTATGACCTTTACTATTGTCAAGGGGAGTTTGAGGATGATTATGAGATAGAAAATCCCGATGTCGATATACCGAATCCTTTTAAAGATCCGACTACAGTGCCTCTTTATGATGACACTATTTATACGGTTACCGCTACCGATGGTCTGGGGTGTTCGAAGACCGATCAGGTGAAGGTGAAAGTTAAGGGAAAGAGACTGGATGCTGAGATCATTTTTTCGGAGGTACATAAGCATTATTATGTGCCTTTCTGTCCTTGCGGATGTTCAGACAGAGGAGGGTCAAGACATTCTACACATGGGCCCGGATGTAATGAATCCAATTGTTGGTTATTTTATCATTCACACAAACATGAAGGATGTACCTTCCAGAAAACTGTGCCTATTCTTTACGAAGGGGCGTGGAGAAATTATTACGACCTGTACTATTGTTGTACAAGTATAGAGGCTACAGATACGATTGTATACCGGAACGATGAACTGTTTTTCTGTTCAGAAGCCAGTGGGGGAGATTATAATTTCAAATATACCTGGAGTTTTGTTTCGGAAGACGGTACCTCTACGATATTTACGGATGGGACAGAACATGTGAAGTTTAAAGCCCGGGAGTCAGGTTATCTGTTTTTGGATGTAACCAGTATGGGGCAACACCGGAAAGATAGCATTTGGATAGAGGTGTTACGCAGACCCCTGGTAACAGAAATCCGGGACGCTCAGGATTCGACCCGGCTGGATAGTGTACATCTTTGCTACGGGGAACGGATAAAACTGTGGGGTTGGGCTGAAGGTGGCGACGGAGATAAGGAATACCGTTGGTATGATGAGGAGCATGATCTGAGTAGCTATAATGAAGTATTGGTGAAACCCTTGAAGTCGGGTTATGTCTGGTTTTTGACTACCAGTGACGGGGTAGAGGTTTTGGATAGTGTTTATATAGAACTATTCCCCAGTCCGAAGAAACTGGATGTGGATGATCCTGGGGTTCGTTGTGTACAGTTGGATCAGGAAGAGATCATCCGGCTGCCGAAGACCCAGAAAGGCATGAACTATGTTCTGGAATACCGGGCTCCGGGAGAATCCAACCGGGAGTACGGACAGCGCTACAATAATGCTACGGGGGATTCCTGGGTGTTTACAATTGATAATCCGGTACAAGATGCCGGTATGTATAAAGTCCGTGTGGATACGATCATTGGGGATAAAGTGTGTACAACCTATTTGGATAGTATTGAATTTATTGCTCCACCGTCTGATGCACAATGGGTAGATTCTACTTATTGTTTTGGTGATTTTGGTCTGGAAGTGGAGCTGAAGAGTGTGGCTGATAGTATAGAGTACAGTATCGTTTCTTCGAAAGGGGTAGTTTTTGAGACCATCAGAAAACCGGAAAGGAAATTCAGGAAACTGTTTCCTCATGCTCCTTATATTTTCCGTACGACCCGGGTAGGGGAACTGGGGTCTTGTTCTGTCGACCGGAACGTTAATATCCGTCGGGCTCCGGATCCGGATATAAGTTTGGAGGTTGTGGCCAATGCACATGGTCCGGTTTGTGAAGGAAGTGAGATTACGGTTTCTGTGATGGCAACGGAAAAAGAGGTGAAATACGAATTGGTGGATCCGAATGAAAGGGTGGTAGATAGTTTTATCGGAGATGGAAAAAATAAGTCTTTCTCTGCTTTCCCGCGTCCGGCCGGAGTGTATATGATACGGGCTACCCGGGGAAAATGTAGTGTCAATTTGGACAATATGGTACGGGTAAATAAATTGCCCCGGAATCTGGAGCTGGATTCGATTCATTATTGTTATTCCAGTCCGCAGAAACCTACGGCAGTGAAAGTTCCTATAGAGCTGAAAGGTTTACAGACGGATATCCGTTATTATCTGAAACAGAAAGCCGTAACTTTGGATTCTCTGGATGGACCCGGTATCAAGGCTTTTGAGAAATTGCAGACTGCAGGCGATTATCAGATTGTTGCCAAAGACCTGGTAACAAAATGTGTCAGTCCGGTCAATACCTTCAGTATTATTGCGGATGAAGGACCATATCCTTTTGTTCTGTCCGGAGATTGTGGTGCCCGTCAGGAAATCCGTTTGGCCGAAAGTCAGGAGGGGGTTACCTATTATTTGTACCGGGACAATGTGATGGTGGCCTCTTTAGCAGGGAACCACCAGCCTTTATCTTTTGGGGAACAGAGAATTTCCGGGACATATACGGTTTGGGGCGAGGATAACTCTACTTTATGCCGGACGAAAATGGCCGGTGAAGTGAAGATCTATGAGCTGGATACCTGTGAACTGGAAGTGGTTGGTTCTATATGTGTCCGTGGTGGGGATGGTAGTGTGGAGCTGAGGTATCCTTGCAGTAAACCGGGATGGAGTTATTTTGTTGAGAAAGTCAGTGGTTCTACCCGGGAAAGAGGAGAGATCATAGAAGGTACCGGGGAAGAATTGTGGTGGCGGAAAATCAATAATAAAGCCCTGAAAGAAGGTATTTATGAATTATGGGCCGGAAATGCCTGTGATACGATTAAAGTGACTTCGGTGGAGGTGAAGAGGCGGCCGGGTCCCAGCGGGAAACTATTACCTATTCCTTCTGCTTGCCGGGATCAGCTCGTAGAGGTTATGGTGTCTGGAGGAGATTCGGAAATTCAGTATACCTTGCTCACGGATGTGGATGGATACCGGAAGCCTTTGAATGAGAAGATGGGGAGTGAGGATGATTTCTCTATGGGTAAATATATGAACTATACGCGGTATCGTTTGGCGGGTGCCTATCCGGATGGAAGCTGTTATAAGGAGATATCCCTGATTACGGTAACCCAGTCAGCAACCCCGGAACCTCTGGATATCATAGGGGCTGATGTTTGCAAAACATTGAACGGAGGAGTGCAGGAAGGAGAGATAAAACTGTGTCTGCCTGCCGGACGGGATGCAAATCTAAATTACTATTTGGTGAAAGGTAATGATACGAATGTTCTCGATGCCCTTGAAACAACTAATCCGGAGATGTGTTTCCAGACTCAGACAGATACCGGATGTTATTATGTAATGGGGGAACATGTAAGAACACATTGCCGTGATACTATGGAGGGTTTGTATTGTCTGGGCGGATTACCGGCATCTTACCAGCTGTTTGTAGATGATGGCTTTATGTCCAACACCTTGAAAGAAATGTGTATCGGGGATTCCGTAGGCTTGATTTTACTAAATTCAGCTTCAGATGCCCGTTACCAGCTATACCGGAACGGGGTGGCCGTCGGAAAACCTAAAGTGGGACAGAACAATATGCTGGCATTTCCGGATATCTGGGAAGCAGGTACGTATACCGTTGTCGCTTCCAATGGTTGTGGTAGTAATGAAATGGCAAATGCTGTGGTTGTCCGGTTGGGAGAAATTCCGGATATGTTGATCGCTGATAAGTATTACTATTGTCCGGATATGGCAGGGGCTGACCTGACAATTGAGGGTACAGAGCGGGGAAGTACTTTCGATCTGTACCGTAAAGGAGGTGAATGGGGGGATACCTGGTTGGAACAGAAAACATCAGCGGCATCCGGAAGCTCTGTCACTTTTGATACTAAGGGTCAAGCAGATACCTATTACCGGGTTGATGTAAAAACTCGTTTCGGCTGTACAGTTACACAGGAGTTTGTTGTTAGAAAAGACACTTTGCCGGATGTTGCGTATGAGTTGAAGAGTACGACGGATTCTGTGATCTGTGAGAATTCCTGTACGGAGCTGTATCTGACAGGTAGTCAAAAAAATGTAGAGTATTATCTGTATAATACATTGAGTGGAGAGATGGCTTTCGAAATCGGTGAAGGTGGTCCGGTGAACTTTGGAAAAATGTGTGATGAAGGAGAATATTATGCCGTAGCTTTCCGACACTATCCGCCGCGTTGTAATGCCCGTATTCCGGGTAGTGTAAAACTATTGGCAATAGATTCTATCTGGAATCTGGAGGTTAAGGTAAACAGGAATGCTTATTGTAACGGGAATATGGCGAAGTCTACTGTGCTGATTCCGAATGCCCAGAAAGGAATTACTTACCAGCTCTTCCTGAATGGTAGACCGACAGAGCGGAAAATCACTCCGAATACCAACGGAACAACAGTGACTTTTGAAAAGGTGGACGGAGGATCTTGTGAACATCCGAACATATATACGATTATGGCTTCGAACGCTGCCTGTTCCAAATTTATGCGTAATAGTGTGGCCATTGTTGCTGAAGATACCCTGAGTGAAGGGACGATGAAATTTACTCCGGAAAGAGCAACTGAATGTTGTGAAGGAGAGACTGTCACCTTCAAAACGGATGCTCGCGAATGTAATTTGAAATACACCTGGTATCTGGGGTCAGCCCTTTTGCCTGAAGCTATGTCTTCCTACCTGAAACTGGAAAAGGTAAAGGCCAGCCAGAAGGGAGTCTATTCCTGTAAAGCGGAGAATACCTGTAACAAAGTAGAGATCGGACGGGCTGAGTTGAGGATCACCCCGAAACCTGTT
>CAJMQA010000078.1 GCA_905215395.1 uncultured bacterium
CTTTATTAAGCCGGCTTGTGAGGGAAGGCAATCCGGATAATATTATCAAAGCGGTCATCATGGTTCCCACCCGTGAACTGGCACAACAGATAGACATGCAATTTGAAGGTTTCTCCTATTTTTTGCCAATCTCAACCACTGTTGTATACGGAGGGGGGGACGGAGCCGGCTGGGATCAGCAAAAGAGAGGGCTGCTTATGGGAGCCGACGTAGTAATTGCTACTCCGGGACGTTTATTATCACACATTGCCAACAGTGGTATCGATCTGTCACATGTCGGGTATTTTATTCTGGATGAAGCGGACAGAATGTTGGATATGGGATTCCTCGATGACATCATGCAAATCGCAAAACAGATGCCCGCAAAACGGCAAACCATCCTGTTCTCAGCAACCTTACCTCCTAAAATCCGGCAACTGGCAAAACAAATACTGAAAGATCCGGCAGAAATCAATATTGCCATCTCCAAGCCCAATGAGGCCATTATACAGTCCGCCTATATTTGCTATGAAACCCAGAAGATGGCAATCATCAAGGAATTATTTCATAAACCGACTACCAAAAAAACCATTATTTTCTCTTCTTCCAAGCAAAAGGTCAAAGACCTGGCCTATTCCCTGAAGCGGTTAAAGCTAAATGTGGCAGCCATGCATTCAGATCTGGAACAGGACCAGAGGGAAGTGGTCATGCTTGATTTCAAAAACGGAAAAACCGATATTTTGGTAGCCACCGATATTGTTGCCCGTGGAATTGACATCGACGATATCGGACTGGTGATCAACTACGATGTTCCTCACGATCCGGAAGACTATATCCACAGAATCGGCCGTACAGCACGCGCCAATGCCGACGGAGTCGCTATCACTTTTGTCTGTGAAGCAGAACAGGGAAAATTCCACCGCATTGAAGAGTTTATCGAAAAAGACATCTACAAAATTCCTCTGCCGGCAGAGATAGGTCCCGGTCCGGAATACAATCCCCGTTCGTTTACTCCACGGAAAAAAGGGAATTCACGGAATTCCCGCAAAGGGAAACGTCCCCCCTTTAACCGTAAACCCAGAATAAATAAAACCGAAGGATAAAAAGAGGTTGTCCGAAAATTTCCGGACAACCTCCCACACTTTCTGCCTCCTTCTTTTTTCTTTTATTTTGTGCCCACAAACTTAACAAGCATCTGTATCGGATCAGAACTTGGCACCAAAGGAGCTGTTACATGAATCTGCAAATCAGCTTTTTTGTCAACGATCGTTCCGGCAACATCAGCACTAGCCGTTATTCCAGGCATTACCTGAATATTATCAGCCCGTCCGGCAATGGTATTCTTTCCATCGGTACTGACCTTTGTATCTACCTGAATAGTGGTTATTGTAATTCCCGAAAATACAAAATTTCTTAACTCCAGCCTTAAAGCATCTTTACCGGTCGCTGTCATATAGATTTTCTGACCGCTCAGCTGCTCCCCGATTTGTTCCCCCTGTCCTCCCTCCGGAGTAACAGAATAGACATCAATGGTCCCGGTATAAGTTCCGGCCAATTCATCCGCCAATGACTTTTCATCCTTATCGTCACTACAGGCTGCAAATCCCAATAAAAAGAGGGCTATTCCTGTAAACCATAAACTTTTTCTCATCATTCTTTTTCTTTAGTGTTAAATTAATGTACCTATCCGGTACACCGGAATAATACGCAAAATGAGAAAAAAAGTTCCGCAGGTCTTTCAATACTCAAATTCAGCTACAATCCCTTTATGATCTGTTGGCCCCGTCCATCTATATCAGCCAGCAGCTTGTAAATACTTCCGCGATCCCCGTTTTCCGGGAAAACAGTGGTACTGTCAATAATGGGATATTTACTCAACAAACCAGAATCATAACTATAAAAAGAATAATAGTTTTTTCCTCTTTCTTTCAACGAAACCGTAATCCGGTCACAAAAACGGGTATTTTCATAATTCCGAACCTCACTCAACATGACAAAATCAGCATTTATCCGGCCCAACTCATCTACCAATGCCCTATATCCGCCTTCCACCATAGTCCCTTCCTGCCACACATTAAGTTGCAGAAATTTTATTTTTTTTACCGGTTGACAGGAAGATATGATAATTTTCATGGAATATATTCATGAACCAGACAGAAAAAGGGCTGTCAGTTACCAACAGCCCCTTTATCGTATAGATAAGTAAAACTTATTTTTTCCCTTCAAACTCTACATATACATTACCCATCGCTTCTAAAGGAATATCAATATCAGCATACAATTCACCATCCAAATATCCACCTTCCAGTTCTATCTGCAAGGGCACAGCCGGAGTTCCCTGTGCAATTACAACGTTTATAGTTCCTTTCCCAGATAAGTCGATATACGTATATTCCTTACCGGTATCCTCATCTTTTTCCTTTACCTCCTTTACAAGCACATCTTTAATCTCAACATCTCCTACCTTGATCTCATTTCCTCCCATTTCAAATACGAAATTCTTCAATAAAAAGTTAATTCTGTTTGCAGAGACTTCTGTAACAGTTACAGTCTGATTGGGATAAGTAGTTTCTCCATTGAACTCCACCCAAATCTCACCTGTATACTTACCTGCCACCTGTCCCGCCAATGTTTTATCATCGTCGTCATCACTACAAGCCGTAAAACTCAAAGCAAAAACAGCCATCAATAAAAACAATAAATTTTTTCTCATTTCTGTCAATTTAAAAAATTAAAATAATTCTATTTTCTTCTTACCGGAAAACGGTATTGGAAGCGCAAATATAATATAAATTGTGTAAATATATACAATAAACATACCAAAAGTCTCCAATCTCCAGTTTTAACTTCACTTTATTCAGTAAAAGTGTGCTATTTTTATTATTCTATTTAAATAATTCTATAAATTAACATCTAAGACTCACCACAAATCAAACTCATTTCTTAAAATAATTAAATTTTCATAATAATTACAAAAAACAGATCGAATATATTCTTTATACCATTTTCTGAATTACCTTTGCGCCTGCAATTAGTAAATACCACAAAATGAGTCTCCCAACTATTCAACTGATTGCAGTTTGATTTCAAGATGAATGAAACCTTTATTTTCATTCAGTATGAATATTTCAGCTATTTATATTGAACATAAATTACCTTAAACCAAGGGATGAGTATAAACAGTAAATTAACACATATGAAAAAATTATTCTTATTTGCATTAATCGGAGCACTCAGTCTTTTCAGTGCTTGCAGTGATGATAAACACAACGACCCGACACCGGAACCAACTCCGCAACCAACACCGGTCGAAGTCATCGAAGGATTCTACAACACAGAATTGATTACGAATTACGGAGACAGTAAAGATACTACAGAGATCAGCCTCTCTTTCAAACCGACTCAAGGGGAAAATCTCCTACAACTTATAACAGGAACATCTATTAAAAATATCGGAACTATAACTATTGATTCTGTATCTGTTCAGGAAAAAGATGGCAAACCTTATTTCGAAGTCATAAATAAAAAAATAACTTTAAATATGGGGGAATGCAAAGTCAATCTGAATGGGACAGTAGTGGACAAAGAAATCCAATTACATATGACTCTCGAGGGAAACGATAAAAATTACACTTTGGATTTTACAGGTATAGCCGCTAAAAATAATATTGCAGAAATCTATAACCTAACCTTCAATAGTGACATAGTTCTCCTCCAACCGGAATTGTCAGGCAAAAATTTTACTTTTTATATCAAGAGTGACGCCAATGGAGAACAACTAAAAATGACCCCGCAGTACAAACTTCCGAAAGGTGCCCTGATCAATCCCGAAGCAGGTAAAGTAATTGATTTTACAGAAGCCATTACCAATGGTACTGCCATAAAGATCAATGTTGTGTCCGAAGATCTCAGCAAACAGATTACCTATAATTTATATTGCAAAAGATTGGCTGACATCAACTCTTCTTTTGAAAAATGGGTAAAAGGTGTTGAAGACCAGGAACCTGATATGACTTTCTACGAAGTTGCCAACGGCTGGAGCTCTTCAAATACGGGGGCACATTTTTTGAAAGGATTCGCACAGCAAGGATTATTTGTTGAATCTGAAAAAATCAACTATAATATGATTCAGACGACTGATGCACAAGACGGACAATATGCTGCTAAAATCGTAACCTTAAACACCATTCTCAAGGCAGACTTTCAAAGTATGAGTTCTATGGTTCCCGGCATCACCTCCGGCACTTTATTTCTGGGAAGTTTCAGTACGGACATATTCAATACTTTAAACAGTACAAAATTTGGTGTTCCTTTCTTCCAAAAACCCATTCGTTTCAAAGGATATTACAAATATACCCCCGGGCCAACTTACTATGTGAAGAAAGAAGCTGAGGGTAAAAAAAACTGGGAAGCTGATAATTCAAAAACAGATTCTCCTGCCATTAATGCAGTTCTTTACGAGGTTTCCAATTATGATATGAAAGATAGCTATTATAAAGAGGCTCTCACAGGAGTAAATGTCTTTACCTCCCCAAAACTGGTAGCACGTGCAGAATTAAAAGACAATTCAGCACATGCTAATTATACTTCATTCGATCTGGAGTTCGAATATAAATACAACAAAACTTATGATCCAAGCAAAAAATATATGCTAGCCATTATTTTTGCCTCCAGCAAAGACGGGGATCAATTCTGCGGTGCCCCTGGAAGTACTTTGATCGTTGATAATGTGGAAATCGTCACAGAATAAGATACTATAAAAATAAAGGAAAATCTAAAACCATAAAAAGAGCGGAATCCCCAAAGTTCCGCTCTTTTTTATTTGCTGAAAATTTATTTAAAAGATGGAGTTTCCGATATCCGTTGTAAAACGTTCCAGGGTTTCCATGCCAATCAAAGAATTTCCATGACGGTTCAATTCCGGACTCCATACCGTGATGGCCAGATTATCCGGAATAAACGCAGCAACTCCTCCGCCAACACCACTCTTACCGGGTAAGCCGGCACGAAAAGCAAAATCCCCTGATTCATCATAAAAACCACAGGTTAACATCAAAGCCCCTAAGCGTTTTGAACTGCTGGAAGTCAGTATCTGCTCCCGGGTATAAGGGTTAAGTCCATGATTTGCCAAAAATAGGAAAGAACGGGACAACTCGCTACAATTCATTGAAATACTGCATTGATGACAGTAAACATCGATCAGAGCCTCTACATCATTTTCGATATTTCCAAAACTCTTCATAAAATAAGCCAATGCCAGATTACGGTCCGCGTGTTCACGTTCCGACTGAGCTACTTTTTTATCGTAATAGATATCTTCATTACCGCACATGCTCCGTACAAAATCCAGAATAGCATCTTTCGGACGGCTGTAATGCGACATCAGACGATCCGTAACCACCAAAGCCCCTGCATTTATAAAAGGATTGCGGGGAATACCATGTTCATGCTCCAACTGGATCAGGGAGTTGAAAGGAGTACCGGAAGGCTCACGCCCGACACATTTCCACAACTCATCTCCCAGATGTCGCGTCACCATAGCCAGTGTAAATACTTTGGAAATACTTTGTATTGAAAACCGCATATCGGCATCTCCGACTTTAAACGACTTTCCATCCAAAGTTTCTATTGCTATTCCAAATTGACGGGGATTTACCTCTGCCAATGCCGGAATATAATCAGCCACTTTTCCCTGTCCGAAGTAGGGCTTCACATCATTGTATATCTTCTCTATTACTTCTCCGTAGTTCATAGTTATTTTTTTAGCACGACAAAGATAATGCAAGCAAAATACAAAGTCAAGCTTGTCCGGAAAAAACAAAAACTGTCCGGCAATTTTCCGGACAGTTCCCTGAATGATTCACTTAATGCTTTTAAACCAATACGGTTCCTTCAGCTTTTACAGCCTCTTCTTTCAGGAATTCACCAGCTTCATTAAAATATACACTCTGTTTTGCTTCCTCTTTCTTAATCACTAATTTATAGCTATTGTCCGAACCTTTAGCAGCTTCATCCACTGTGTATCCTTCATATTTAGCAGCAACCGCTTTAGTTACAGCTTCCGGAATTTCAGAAACTTCAATCTTGGTATAAGTAACCTCGGCCTGTGCGAGCATCACAGCCTTTTCTGCTTCTTCCTTTACAATAGTGTCCTTTTTTACCACTGTGTCCTGAGCGTTTACCGGTGATATTACAAAATTTTCAGCTGATGCCGGAACTGCAAATACACTCACTGTCAATGCCACTAATGCGCTTTTTACTAAATTTTTCATAGCTTTAAAATTTAAATGTTAATAAATATATTTTGAACTCTTTTTTTCAATCGCATTCATAAAGAACATTGAAAAAATCATGCCGGAAATTTCAAAAAAAATATCCACACCAAGTACTATTTGATTATCAAAACATTAGCAAAACAAAAGCATTTATTTTCTATAAAATTTACATTTTTTATGTAGAAAACACCTCTTTCTTTTCCCCAAAGAATGGGGAGAATCTCCCCAATTTCCGGAAAACAAAAAAAATCGTGCAGATAATTGCTTTTCTACACGATTTTTTGACCGATAAATTAAGAAGGGACAGGAACAACAAAAGATCAGAAATTCAGCCCGACTTTTGTGACAAATGTCCGGGGCACCCCGACTGCCATCGGACGATAGCTGTATTCCTGATTTAATAAATTATTGACCAGAAACTGAAAATTTATATGGTCCGTCACTTTAACTCCCAAACGTAAGTCCATCAGTAAATAACCTTCATTGTGGTCTGCCCAGTACCGGGACATATTGTAACCATCCTTTTCTGTTCCGAGCAAGACACCACGTAAGTAATCCATTACTCCGGGGGCCGGCCTGGGACATTCATCGAGGAAGATATAATCTACTGCCAGTATTTTACTCTTCCAGGAAAGATTCGTCCCTATACTCAGACGTTTATAATTAAAATCAAGAGTTGCTTTGAAAGAGTGTTTCGGGCGATATTTCAAATATTTTGAATCGTTCGATTTCTCCCGCATATAAAACATATCCTTGTATTCTGTATAAAATCCGGCAAGATCAATAAATCCTTGCAAATTTCCCCATTTATATCCCTGTTTGAAACCCAGTTCCACATTATAACCACTTTCCGGTTTTACCCCAGGATTCGGAAAAGCTCCCACTCCACCGATATCTTTACGTACATATTTCTCTATCAAGAAGGGGAAACGGCATACCGGCATGAGTCCACAGGAATACCGGGATAAAAAATAAAAAGGCAAATCAAGAAAAAACGCCCGGGAAATAAATTTCCCGGGCGTTTCAGTTATACAGCAAATTTTATTTCTTTGCCAGTTGAAGGAGGATATCCATAACCTGGATAGCACTCTTGGAAACTTTCGTACCAGGCCCGAATACAGCAATAGCGCCGGCATCGAACAAGAACTGATAATCCTGGTGAGGAATAACACCACCCACATATACAAGGATGTCTTCCCGGCCCAGTTTCTTCAATTCAGCAATAACAGCAGGCACCAAAGTTTTATGTCCGGCAGCCAGAGAAGAAACTCCGATCACATGCACATCGTTTTCAACAGCCTGTTTAGCGGTTTCTTCCGGAGTCTGGAACAGAGGCCCCATATCCACATCGAAGCCCATATCGGCATAACCGGTAGCCACCACTTTAGCACCACGGTCATGACCATCCTGACCCATTTTAGCGATCATAATACGCGGACGGCGTCCGGTCAGTTCAGCAAACTCATCAGTCATAGCTTTTGCCTGCTTGAAATCTGCATCTTCATCAGCAATACTTGAATATACTCCGCTCACAGTTCTGATTACAGCTTTATAACGTCCAACAACTTTTTCACATGCATAAGAGATTTCTCCCAGAGAAGCACGTTTTTTAGCAGCATCTACAGCCAGTTCCAGTAAGTTGCCCTCTCCGGTTTCAACACATTTAGTGATAGCATTCAAAGCAGCCTCTACCTCAGCCTGATTCCGTTCAGCTTTCAACTTATTCAGACGGGCGATCTGGGCTTCACGAACAGCGGTATTGTCGATTTCAAGAATATCGATCGGATCTTCTTTATCCAAACAATATTTATTTACACCGACAATAGTCTGCTCGCCACTATCGATACGAGCCTGTGTACGGGCAGCAGCTTCCTCGATACGTAATTTCGGCAGACCGGATTCTATAGCAGCAGCCATACCACCCAGTTTTTCAATTTCCTGTATGTGTGCCCATGCTTTCTGTACCAGTTCGTTGGTCAGATTTTCTACATAGTAGGAACCAGCCCATGGGTCAACAGCCTTACAGATAGTCGACTCTTCCTGAATATAGATCTGAGTATTACGTGCAATACGTGCAGAGAAATCGGTCGGCAAAGCAATTGCCTCATCCAATGCATTGGTATGCAATGACTGAGTATGTCCCAGGGCAGCTCCCATAGCCTCGATACAGGTACGACCAACATTATTGAACGGATCCTGCTCGGTCAGGGACCAACCGGAAGTCTGGGAATGGGTACGCAATGCCAGAGATTTCGGATTTTTCGGATTGAATTGTTTTACAATCTTTGCCCACAACAAACGACCGGCGCGCATTTTAGCAATTTCCATAAAATGGTTGGTACCGATAGCCCAGAAGAACGACAAACGCGGTGCAAAAGCATCGATATCCATTCCGGCATTCACTCCGGCACGCAAATATTCCAAACCGTCAGCCAAAGTATAAGCCAACTCGATATCAGCGGTTGCACCTGCCTCCTGCATATGATAACCGGAGATAGAGATAGAGTTGAACTTCGGCATATTTTTAGAAGTATATTCAAAGATATCTGCAATAATCTTCATAGAGAATTTAGGCGGGTAAATATAGGTATTACGCACCATGAATTCTTTCAGGATATCATTCTGAATTGTACCAGACAACTGGTCGAGTGTTGCACCTTGTTCCAAACCAGCCACAATGTAGAAAGCCAGTACAGGCAATACTGCACCATTCATGGTCATAGATACAGACATCTTATCCAAGGGAATCTGATCGAAAAGGATCTTCATATCCAGAATAGAGTCTACAGCCACACCGGCTTTACCTACATCACCGATTACACGGGGATGGTCTGAGTCGTATCCGCGGTGGGTAGCCAGGTCAAATGCAACAGACAAACCTTTCTGCCCGGCAGCCAGGTTACGACGATAGAATGCGTTTGACTCCTCTGCGGTAGAGAATCCGGCATACTGACGTATTGTCCAGGGACGCAAGGGATACATAGCAGAATACGGTCCACGCAGATAAGGGGGAATACCGGAAACATAATCCAGATGTTCCATTCCTTTCAAATCTTCAGCGGTATATACCGGTTTTACCGGAATCAACTCGGGAGTCGTCCAGTTTTTAGCGATGTGGTTGGCTTTTTCCCATTCCTCTGCAGTCAGGGCAGCCTTTTCAGACGCTTTTATATTTATATCTTTAAAATTCGGTTTCATGTTTTCTAATGTCTAAAATTAAATGCCTAATTTAGCCTGATAAGCCTTCAGTTCTTCCAGTACGTTATTCTTCACGTGGATATAGTTCATCAAACCTTTATTTTCCAGCTCGGGACGGCTTTCCGGATTACCAGCAACAACAACAATAGCTTTATCCTTCAGTTTTTCGAAAGCTTCGGGAGCAAATCCTGCATATTCATCGTCAGAGCTACACAGTACAACAATAGCAGCCTTATTTTCCAGACATGCCTGTACTCCCTCGTCAACAGTCTTAAAACCGTTATTGTCTTTCACTTCAAATCCTGCACAGGCAAAGAAGTTACATGCAAACTGAGCACGTGCTTTACGCATCGCCAGACTTCCCATCGGGAACATATATACTACCGGACGACCGTTCTTCGCTGCGTACCGGTCTGTTTTCAGACGCAGGGCTTCGAATGCCTGGGTACCACGATAAGGTTTCAGTGTCTCAACCACAGCATCAGCAGCTGTCATATCTTCCGGCTCAAAAATACAAGCACAAAGGTCACGGTCGATCTTCTCGTTAAAATTCGGGAATTGGTTTACACCTACAAAGTTTTCCTTCCGTTCTGCAATCGCTTTATCACGAGCCTGAGCTGTAGCTTTTACTGCAGCCTGTACAAAACCTTTCTTCATAGCTTCGGTATATCCACCCTGCTCCTGGACTTCCAGGAACAATTTCCAGGCAGCTTCAGCAATATTTTCCGTCAGTTCTTCTATATAATATGAACCTCCGGCAGCATCCACAATCTTAGCAAAATGTGACTCTTCTTTTAACAATAACTGTTGGTTACGGGCCACACGTTCTGCCAATTCTGTCGGATGACACTCATAAACATCATCAAACGGATGTACAGTGAACGAATCTACCCCTCCCAATACAGCCGACATGGTTTCGGTCTGAGTGCGCAACATGTTTACATTCGGATCATAAACCGTTTTGTTCCATTCTGAAGTTTCAGCATGGATATTCATCATACATTTGCAATCGCAGCAAGGATTATAAGCTTTCACGATATGCGCCCACAAATAACGGGCTGCCCGTAATTTAGCAATCTCCATAAAATATTTCGATCCGGTTGCAAAATGAAAACGAATTTTCGGAGCCACATCGTTGATGCTCATTCCGGCATCTGTCAGTTTATCCAGATATTCCACACCGGCAGCCAGTGAGAAGCCCAATTCCTGTACAATAGAAGAACCAGAGTTATTGAAAACATATCCACCGACTTCAGCAACTTTGAAATTTTTGTAGGCAGCCATCTTTTCGATATTGCCTTTCAAACCTTCAAAGGGATTTTCACAACAGAATTTCCCTGTCAGAGCCAGTGCACTCAGCGGATCAATATTGATACCACCATAAATATTTTCAGGATTGATGCCTCTTTCCTCTGCAACAGCTTTGAAAGCATCCAGAATACTGGCTTTTTTACACTCTGCAACAAAGTTGATTTCCACACATTCCAGGCAGATGTCTTTCAGCAAAACTTCCATATCTGCTTTTGTGAATTCTTTGCAGCCTGAAAGTACAAAGCCCAATGAATTTACACCTCTATTGAGAACATCCAATGCCTTTTTGTTTGCTTCGGTCAGATTTTCCACAACAATATCCTGACGTACATACCAGTCATTGTTATCTTTTTTATTACCTCTGACAAACGGAAATTCACCCGGAAGACAATCCAAGTTTTTCAGGTCTTTCATATTTTCTAACCGATACATCGGCTGAACGTTAAAACCTTCATTGGTTCTCCATACAAGCTTTTTATTGAAATCAGCCCCTTTCAGGTCTGCAGTGACTTTGTCGATCCACTCTTGCATGGTGTTCGGCGCAAACTCACTGAAAAGCTTACAATTTTCTTTTTCTGCCATAATTTATATATTTAACTGTAACTGTTTGTTTGAAAAAACGAACAAATTTAACCCTTTCAGATGATTTAAAAAATTATTTAACGCCTTTTTTCCGTATTTAGATTGTTTGAGAATAAGAAAAAATTCCTATCTGAACTTTCAGACAGGGATTTTGAATATTCTGCCTTACATCAGTTTGTCAAATCTTCCCACTGAGCCATCAGATCAGAAATGTCAGAAAACAGTAAATCAGCTCCCGCCTCCAACAATTGCTGATCAGGTACAGGACCAGTGTTTACCGCAATTGTAAAAACTCCTGCTGCAACACCAGCTCTTACTCCTAAGGGAGCATTTTCTATGATCATAGCCTCATCGGGCTGTACTCTGGCTTTCGCCAATCCTTTCAAATAGGGTTCCGGAGAAGGCTTCCCATGTTTTACATCAAAAGCTGTAACCATCGTATCCGGAGTAAATACCCCGGGAAACTCTTTTTCCAGTCGTTCCAGTAAAGAGTTTTGTCCGGAACCGGTCACCAACACCGGAACAAGTCCCCTGTCTTTCACTTTTTGTAACAATTCCCTGGCCCCCGGAATTGCCTCCGGCTCCTGTAAATGATTAAAATAACGGCTTTTCATCGCATAAATCCGCTCAATCTCCTTTTCTGTCGCATCCCTGCCATAAGCACGGTTGAAAATCAGATTAATAGTCCATTTTCCTGTAGCTCCCTCATATTGGTAAAACTCATCCCTTTCACATGAAATTCCTAATTCTGAGATTGCTTTATACCAAGCCAAAGTATGATTTTTCATAGAGTCAAAGAGTACTCCATCCA
>CAJMQA010000079.1 GCA_905215395.1 uncultured bacterium
GTACGGGGGAAGAAATGCCTGTTGGTAGAAAAACGGAAAGTCATTGGCGGAAATATACGTTGTGAAAAAACAGAGGGTATAAATGTACATACTTACGGCGCCCATATTTTCCACACCGATAATAAAGAAATATGGGACTACATCAATCAGTTTACAGACTTCAATAACTATATAAACTCTCCGCTAGCTAATTACCGGGGCGAACTCTATAATCTTCCTTTCAATATGAATACTTTTTACCAGTTGTGGAGGACTATAAGCCCGGCAGAAGCAAAGGCCATCATAGCACAACAGGTAAAGGAAGCGAACATAACCGGAGAACCCCGGAATCTGGAAGAACAGGCTTTATCCCTTGTCGGCAGAGACATTTACGAAAAACTGATCAAAGGCTATACGGAAAAACAATGGGGCTGTGCTGCAACAGAATTACCTGCATATATTATCCGGAGAATACCGGTCAGATTCACATTTGACAACAATTATTTCAACGACAGGTTTCAGGGCATCCCAACCGGCGGATATAATCCGGTTATTGAAAAGTTACTATCCGGCACGGAAATTATTACGAATTGCAATTTTACGGAAGAGAAAAACCAACTTCTGCATCTGGCGGATAAAATTGTTTATACCGGATGTATCGACGAGTTTTTCCATTATCAGTTAGGACAGTTGGAATACCGTTCCCTCCGTTTTGAAACAGAAATCAAAGCCTGTGACAATTTTCAGGGGAATGCAGTAGTGAACTATACGGAAAGGGAAGTTCCCTATACCCGGATCATAGAACACAAACATTTTGAATTCGGACAACAACCTCTGACAGTGATTACTTACGAATACCCCCTAGCGGCACAAAAGGGAAATGAGCCCTATTATCCGGTCAATAATGCTGCCAACACCTCCCTCTATCGACAATATGCAGAATTAGCCAAACAAGAGGCAAATGTTCTTTTTTGCGGTCGCCTTGCAGAATACAAATACTATGATATGGACGATGCTGTCGAATCAGCCCTGAAAACTGTGACCCATGAGTTCTCTAAATAATGTATCCTTATGAATTTGAAATATATATTTTTAACCTTAGTCTTATTTTTCTTTACATTCACTCTAGTTGCACAGCAAAAGCGGCATGTAGAATATAAATCTTCTTTACAAGGAAATGTCGCAACAGAAAAAAATCTCCCCTTCTGGCAGGTTTCTGATCGTTTCGGAGTGGTTCCTCCCACCTCAAACGGACTTCTGCAAGCGGGATTTTTCTCCGGTTTCACCGGTAATCATTCCATCGACTTTGCATATGGTCTATCCGGAGCCGCTTATTCATCACGTGATAAAAATAAAGCGATCCTCGATGAAGCTTATGTAGCTGCAAAATGGAAAAAAGTCCGTCTGGACTTGGGATTTGTCCGCCCCGAGGTCGAATACAACGGCATATCCTCCACCAACGGCAACATTATCAACTCTGGAAATACCAGGACAAAGCCTGGTTATAACCTAAGGACAGACTTTATTAAAGTACCCCTTACCGGAAATATTCTGTCATTCAAATTCAACTGGTCGGACTACCTGATGATAGATAATCTTTATGCGGATAATATCCGTCTGCACCATAAATCTTTTTATATCAATATCAAGCCGGTTCCCAGAATCGATATCATTGTGGGACTGGAACAATGGGCCCAGTGGGGCGGAACAACCCCACAAGGAAAACAACCCTCCTCTTTCCGGGATTATGTCCGGATTGTATGTGCCGAAGAGGGTGGCAAAGGAGCTTCTCAAAGTGACAGCCTGAATGTACTGGGCAATCATTTAGGACGGGAATACCTCCGTATCAATTATAATGCTGACAATTATACACTATCGTTTTACCACGATATTCCTTTTGAGGATGGATCGGGTACCCGCTTCGCCAATTTTCCCGATGGAACCTACGGACTTTATTATGGTTCAAAAGACAAGAAACAATGGATCAGTGATGTAATGTACGAACTGACTTATACCAAAAAACAATCCGGCCGTTATCATGACCGCAAAGCCACCCCCGAAGAAATCGAAAAACAAGACCCGCATTCTCCCTTCTACGGCAGGGTTGTACTCGGAGGAAACGACAACTATTTTAATCACGGAGAATACCGGAGCGGATGGACCTATTACGGCAATACCATCGGTACCCCTTTTATTACTCCCACCCCTCCCGATAAAGACGGAATAACAATGGGAGTCTTTAACAACCGTCTGATTGCTCATTATATCGGCATGAAAGGTTATTTTATGAGAAAATTACCCTATCTGTTGCGGTTATCCTATAGCCTCAATTATGGAACTTACAATATTCCCCTACCTCATCGCCCGGAACAATTCTCATTCGGACTGGAAGTCGGGGTTTTAAGAACCCGTAAATTACCTTTCCACGTGGATTTAGGCATCTATGGAGACTATGGTAAATTATTGAGTAATAATTTCGGAGTCTCTGTAAGCCTTAGCCGGAACGGCCTCATAAAATGATTTTGCTACTAAATTATTATTTGATATTTTTGTTCAAACAATTCAGAATTCATTATGACGACAGCAACACTTATCGTATCTACATATAATCGCCCTGATGCCTTAACATTATGCCTGGAAAGTATCAAACGTCAGTCTGTCTTGCCGGCAGAAGTTATCATTGGAGACGATGGTTCAAAAGAAGAAACAAGAGAAGTCATACAATCTTTTCAAAAAGATTTTCCGGTTCCGCTCATTCACATCTGGCAAGAAGACCAGGGATTTCAGTTGGCTAAAGCCAGAAATAAATGCCTGGCAAAAGCCAAATCCGAATATATCATCCAAATCGATGGAGACCTTATCCTCCACCGTGATTTTGTAAAAGACCATTTGTCTTTTGCCCAGAAAGGATTTTATATCAAAGGAGGAAGAGTCAATATCAACCAGCGACTGACACAAAAACTCTGTAAAAGCCTAAAATACCCTCACCTTAATTTCTTCACCTGGGGGCTAATCCGCAGGGAAAACTCTCTCCATATTCCCTTTATTGCCAAAAAACTGGCTCCAAAACGAAAAACTCAGCCAGGATTAGGATGTAACATGTCATTCTGGAAAGAAGATGCCATTCTGGTCAATGGATATGACGAATTTTTTGTGGGTTGGGGAGGAGAAGATTTTGATTTTGCCATGCGATTATTCCACTTGGGAAGAAAAAAATTAGCATTGAAATTTTCAGGTATTGTATTTCATCTTTGGCACAATGATGTGCATATGCAAAATAGAAAAAAGAACTTCGACTATTATTATAGCCAGGTGGATAAAAAAGCCATTCGCTGCCAACAAGGCATGAACCAGTATCTGGAAACAAAAAAGCAAGAATCATAAGATTCTTGCTATAATTTGTTGTTCATATCCGGCATCATAAAAATTTTCACCGGCAGGTACATATTTTGCCTCATTCACATGTTTTCCGGCAATCTTCACTTTATCTTTGGCTTTTCTCAAAAACCACTCATATTCAATATCCAGATGTCCGATATCAATCGCCCAATACCCTTCCTTAGCCAAGTCATAAGCCAATGCCGTAGCGGTTTGTCCCAAAGCAATCATTATTAATTTTCCTTTTCCGAACTTTCTGGCTTCCGCCAGAATCTCTTCATATTTTACATAAGCATTTTTTGAAGGAGCCAATATCCGTTGCAAACTTTTCATATCCCGGAACAAATCGTTATTCACACCCAAACGGCTATACTCTCCTTCTATCAATAAAACATCTTGTTGCGTCCAGATTTTTTTTATTTTATTCAAATAACCGACACACACATTCTTGTTTTTATAGGCAAAATAAAAGCGGGTTACATCCGTATTGTAATACACTCTTCCAGGCTTTAAATAGCCTTTCCAACGATTGAAAGTCTTAGCAAAAAAAGCCAGCCAGAAAACCTTGGTCCGTAAATTCAGATTTTCCTGACAAATACCGGCATACGGCAAGCACACAATATGGGAGGGTATCTCCTCAGACAAAATTTTCCGGAGTCTTTCAGCAAGATAAGGACTGTAATCACAAAAAGCATTTCCTCCCCCCATAATAACTTCAAACTCCCCATCCCCATAACGGCTGACAGAACAATGTTCGTTCAAAATTTTATCCAGAGTTTCATCAGTTGTACGAATGTCAGGTAAAGGAGCGGACTCCTCCATGACTTTTTTATAACGGCCAAGATATTTCAAATACCGAAATCCCAATTCCAGATTATAAAACAAAGTTTTCATAGGATTCACTTTTCAAAATTAACCGTCTCCCGTTCTAATTCTATAAAATAGTCCGGGAACAAGTATGCCAAAGCTAAAATCATGACTATCATCGGAACCGAATCCGTCAGGCCAGCCAGGAAACAAGTACTATTTGCAATAACAAATGTGATCAGTAAAGCAATCAGCAAATAGGAATATCGTTTCAGACGGATCATTTTCAATAAAGGAGCAAAAAAATAATATAAAATAAATAGCAAACCCGGAATCCCCCCCAAAATCCAAAAATTTAAAAATGAATTATGAGTATTCCGCAAATCCCGGATTCCGCTATACTGTGCCTGCTCATACCAGGCTCTGACCCCATATTTTTCATATACTCCAAGTCCCCACACCCCCCACTTATCTATACGTGAAAAACTTTCTTCCCACAAAGCGACTCTGGGAGCAACCGTTCCGCCTTCAAACTGTCCCTGCTGCAGCTTAATAATCTCCTTCTTCATCTCATCTACTCTCTCTTTTAAAGCATCCGGCATGCCCAGATAAGCCCCGGTCAACAACAATACAAGCCCGGCCCCCCAAGCACACCGCCGCCACAGTGACAATTTCCGGAAAAAAACGATTAAAAGAACCAACAAACCGAACCCAAAAGCTAATATCGCCCCTTTAGTCACAGTAAATGACAAAAACAAAAGGGAAAAGAGCCAAATAATAATACTACTCCGGAAAGTTGATTTCCAACTCTGCCAATAAATACACTGAAGCAGAAAACCGGAGGAGATAACAGCCGAAACAGCCAGATAAAAAGCCTGAGGTTCCAGTAAAACAAACCCTTTCAAAAGAGTCATATTCCCTCCCATACGACCATTATAGATTTCCTGAAGAGTCTGCACGGGAGAGGAAAAAAGCCCCGTGCCGATAATATAAAAAAACTTAACTGCATTAAAAGCCAGAATTCCCCAGCAGAAGGACAATAAAAAATATTTTAATATGCGGGGAGTCATAAAATCTTTTACTGATATGATATAAACCGGAATAAAGAAAAAATACAGCAACATCAATTCCAGAATACTCCAGGACACCCGGTAATTGAAATACCCGCCAAGGTGCGAAATCCAATAATGCAACACCAGATATAGTACTCCAAAAATGGGTAACATTAAATACCTCCAATTTTTTTTCAGATGCTGCAAGAAAGCTTTTCTATGAACTGAAACGTTTACCACAAAAGAAATGAATAAAAAAATCAAAAAAACACTGTGATAAAGCACATTTATAGATCCTAACCAAAAAGCAACCCCGACGAACAACCAACAACGAATATCTTTACCCATTCCAATCTTAATTTATACGATTATGCAAAGATAGTTATTTTGCCAGATTTCCCTATTCTGTTTAAAAATTTATTACTTTTGCAAATCTGTGAATAATAAATTTCCCGGAAACAAAAATAAACTGACATTATCATGGAGAATAAAATTACCTATCTTGACAGAAATGAATATAATTACGGTCCTGCTCCCGCAATAGGCGAAGTCCTGAAAAACTTCGATCCCAATAAACTATGTTTCTATACCCGGATTTACGATGAAGGGAAAAAGAGCATTTTTTCTGATTACCTGGCTTCTGTTTACAATATTCCCGAAAAACAAATCATTCTCGGATATGGCGGAGAAGATATCCTGAAACAGGTCGTACACTGTTTTCTTGCTGGCAAAGAAAAACAAAAAACACTTCTGATCCCCAAATTTTCCTGGTGGTACTACAAGTCCATTGCGGACGAAGTAGAAGGACGAAGTGTCCTTTATCCTTTATACGAAGACGGAGATACCTTTAAGTACGATATTCCGTCTATGAAAGAAATTATCCGTCAGGAAAATCCGGAGATGGTATTGATTGCGTCCCCCAATAATCCTACCGGGAACTCTCTGACTCCTGATGAATTAGATGATATTCTTTCTTTTATCAGCCCTGAAACAGCGATTGTCATTGATGAAGCTTACGCTTCCTTTGCCAACAAAGACACCAGCTATATTAAACCATTACTGGAAAAATATCCGAACTTACTCATTGTCAGGACACTGTCTAAATTTTACGGTCTACCCGGTTTACGTCTGGGCTTTGCCTTCATGGGAACTGCATTGACCCGTTTCCTGAACTATAGTACCAAATACCTTGGATACAACCGCTTATCTGAAGAGCTTGGGATAGCTGTACTGAAATCCACAGAATATTATCAGAAAGTTGCAGAACAAATGGCAGTAGACAGGCAATTATATATGGATGAAATCGGTTGTCTGCCAGGATTTAAAGTATATCGTTCCAATGCCAATTTTATACTGGTAAAGTATCCTATAGAAATGAAAGCAAAATTACAGGCAGCTTTCAAAGCCAAAGGGTACCTGATCAAATTCATGAATGAACCGGATATCAATACTCACATGCGGATAACCTTGGGAACCCATTTTCAGAATACAGAGGTTATTAATACTATAAAAGAAGTTATCACTCAATGAAAGCAGTGATTTTGGCGGCCGGAATAGCTTCCCGGCTCCGTCCATTAACAGATCACAAGCCTAAATGTTTACTTGAAATAGGTAATAAATGCTTGTTGGAAAGGGCTATTGACGGACTTTTAGAGAATAATTTACGGGATATTGTCATTGTCACAGGTTATCTGCAGGAACAAATTATATCTTTTGTATCCGGGCATTACCCAAACCTGAAAGTAGAATTTATCTACAACGGAAAATATGCCTCTACGAACAATATCTATTCATTGTGGCTGGCAGGTGAAAGCGTTCGTGATCAAGACATTTTGTTACTCGATAGCGACATCTTATTTGATCCTGCCCTGCTCAAAGCAGTGCTCGATTCCGAATACGAGAACAGTCTGGCTCTGAATGTACATCCTCTGGGAGAAGAAGAGATGAAAGTGATCCCGGATACTCGCGGCAAAGTACTCGAAATCAGTAAGATTTGTCCCATTGAACAAGCCATAGGCGAATCCATCGGTATTGAGAAAATGTCCCGGACTTATATCCGGCATTTGTATGAAGAATTGGATCGTTTAATCCTCAATGAAGGGAAAGCAAATGTTTTTTATGAAGTCGCTTTTGAACGGCTGATTAGCCAAGGCCAGACTTTTGAAATTGTGGATACAACCCATTTTTTTTCCATGGAACTGGATACCGTAGAAGATTTTAAACAAGCTGTACAGCATATACCAGCAAAATTACTTTAACAATGGCAGGCCAATACGATATTCGCCCTCTTCAGCTGAGGATTCTTGAGATACTTTTAGCAGTCGACAAAATATGTCACCAGTATCAACTCCGGTATTATATAGTAGCGGGAACCTTATTGGGAGCCCTTCGTCACAAAGGTTTTATCCCCTGGGATGACGACCTGGATATCGCAATGCCACGTAAAGACTATGAAACTTTTATAAAACATGCCAAAGAATGGCTACCGGAATACTTTGAAGCAATCAATGGACAAAACGATCCGGAATATCCTTTGTCGTTCGCAAAAATACAGGATGCCAGAACTACTTTGGTCGAACGTAAACATTTAAAATATACGGGAGGCATCTACATCGATCTCTTTCCGCTGGACGGAGCACCAAAAAACAAACTGGTAAGGATATGGCATTTTACACGTTTTGCCTGGTACAATAAAATGCTGTATTTCATTTTCAGAGATCCCTATAAACATGGAAAAGGTCCCGGTTCATGGGTCCCTTTACTTTCCCGCTGGCTTTACACCCGGGAAGGTTTGCAGAAGAAAATCAGAAAAATAATGACCCGGTATGACTTTGATTCCTGTGAATATGTCTGTGACTATGATGATGGTATGAAAGGAATTTTACCTAAATCCGTAATAGGAAATCCTACTCCTGTAACTTTTGAGGGAAAAGAGGTCTGGGGTCTGGCAGATCCGCATACCTACCTGTCCAATAAGTATGGCAATTATATGGAAATACCTCCCCTGGAGAAACAACGTCAGCACAATTTCTATTTTCTGGATTTAAACAAACCTTACGCACAACATTAATTATGCAGATCGGATTCGATGCCAAACGACTATACAACAATTTTACAGGTTTAGGCAATTACAGCCGGACACTGGTGAACAATCTGAGCAACTTTTTCCCGGAAGACAAGTATTACCTATATACTCCCGGGATTCGGAAAGATATTGTGACTACCCCCTTTCTGAACAGTGATAAGTACAATACTTTCTGTTACAAAGGAATCTTTAAAAGTTTGTGGCGTTCTTCAGGGATCAAAAAAAATCTGCAAAAAGATAAAATTGACATTTTTCATGGATTAAGTCACGAAATACCAGTAAATATCCACAAAACAGGAATACGCTCAGTAGTTACCATACATGATATCATCTTCCTAACCTATCCGGATATGTATACTGCTATTGACCGGGCTATCTACAACCGGAAATTCCGTTATGCCTGTAAAAATGCAGACAAAATCATTGCCATCAGTGAATGTACGAAACAGGACATCATATATCACTTTGGCATAGCAGAAGAAAAAATAGAGGTCATTTATCAGGCTATACAACCCACTTTTTACAGCATGCAAGCCAGAGAAACAGCAGAATCCGTCGTACAAAAATATAAGCTTCCGAAAGATTATTTACTTTATGTAGGTGCTATTAATTCCAGAAAAAATCTTTTGGGAATTGTCAAAGCCTTGAAGCTGCTTCCCGCAGATTTCCAGCTTCCACTAGTCATAATCGGAAACGGACATGAATACAAAACCGAAGTCCTGAAATACGCAGAACAGGCCGGTTTGATGCAACAGTTGATTCTGATGAATAATATACATGATCCCCAAGAATTGCAAGCCTTTTACCAACAAGCCCGGATTTTTATCTATCCTTCCTTCTATGAAGGTTTCGGATTACCGGTAACAGAAGCATTGCTCAGTAAAGTACCAGTGATCACCTCCAATCAATCCTGTCTGCCAGAAGCAGGAGGTCCTGACAGTTATTATGTCAACCCAGCCTCCCCGGAAGAAATAGCCCACGCAATTGTCAACATATTATCCGATGATGACAAACGCTTGCATATGATTGAAAAAGGCTACTTATTTGCACAGGAACAGTTTAATACAGAAAAGCTGACCCAAAAAGTTCATCAGCTTTATCAGAAAATTCTTTAAGTGTTATGAGCAGGACTATCGTTATAAATCCCGAATACCAATACCTGAAAAATTTCATCCATTCACTCCCGGAGATATTCTTAAAGGAAGGTGAATATCTTCACGACGGCAGAAATAAAATCAAAATATTTGAAATACAGGGGTTACGCATCAATGTGAAACGTTATCGTACTCCTATAATATTCAATAGATTGATTTACACATATTTCCGTCAACCTAAAGCCGTCAGGGCCTATCATTATGCACTGCTACTTCAGGCAAAAGAAATAAATACTCCCACTCCGGTAGCTTATATTCTTGAAACACACTGCGGATTTCTGGGATACAGTTACTTTATCAGTATTCAGGTGTCTTATCCCCGGCGTTTCTATGAATTCGGAAATGCTATCATCAATACCGAAAACGAAGAAATATTCAAAGCATTCGGAAAATATACAGCCGGATTACATGACCAACAGGTTTATCATCAGGATTACTCTCCAGGAAATATATTGTTTGATTACGCCAATGGTCAAACAGAATTTTGTCTGGTAGACATCAATCGTATGGAATTTGGTCCGGTATCCCTAAAAAAAGGATGTGCTAATTTCGCCCGTTTATGGGGTCCGAAAGTCATGTTCCAGATCATAGCACGGGAATATGCCAAAGCACGGAATTTCAATGAGGAAGAAACCTGTCAGGAAGTTTTGAAAGCCAGAAAAAAATATTGGCAAAAAGCTACCCGGAAACGTCCGCCTGAATTTCCGGTAGAACTTTGAAAAGCGCTTAAACTTGCTTATATCTAAAAAAATATATAGTTTTGAATGGTCATATTTGCAACAAAATAATAACTTAAAAACAATCCAATGATATTTACAGATTTATGCCATAAGATTTTTAATGAGTCTATTGCCCATTATCATATCACAGACAATGTAGATACCCCTATTCACAATCCTTATCCTCTTAAAAGTATTGAATATTACCTCTATTTAAAAAATTGGATTGATACAGTTCAATGGCATTTCGAGGATATTATCAGGGATCCTAATATTAATCCGGCAGATGCATTGGTTTTAAAGAGACGTATTGACAAATCCAATCAGGATCGTACCGATCTGGTAGAATTGATCGATAGCTATTTTCTTGATAAATACAAGGATATTAAAGTAAAAAAAGATGCTGTCATCAATACAGAAAGCCCGGCATGGGCCATAGACCGTCTTTCTATTCTGGCTCTGAAAATTTATCATATGCAGCAAGAGGTTAACCGGACAGATACGACACCTGAGCATCACAATCAATGTCAGAATAAACTGGACATATTGCTGGAACAACAAAAAGATCTCTCAACAGCAATAGAACAATTAATCGCTGATATAGAGGCTGGCCGTAAGTACATGAAAGTATACAAACAAATGAAAATGTATAATGACCCGGCATTGAACCCGGTCCTTTACAGTAAAAATAACAAATGAAGCGATTGCTCGTATTTCGTTTCTCAGCAATGGGTGACGTAGCAATGACAGTACCTGTGCTCTATTCTCTTGCCAGACAATATCCGGAACTGCAAATCACGATCGTCAGCAGGGGGGCTTTTCAGCCTTTTTTTGAAAATCTGCCGGCCAATGTATCGTTTATTGCAGCCGATTTGTATGGGAAGCATAAAGGTATTGGCGGGCTTTACCGTCTTTTCCAGGAATTGCATAAAATGAAATTCGATGCCGTCGCAGACCTGCATGCTGTTTTGCGTACTTTCTTTTTACGCTTTTGTTTCCGGCTCACCGGAATCCCCGTTGAACATATCAATAAAGGACGAAAAGCTAAAAAAAAATTAACCCGGCAGAAAAATAAAATACGTAAACCTTTACCCACTACGTTTGAACGCTATGCAAATGTATTTCAAAAATTAGGATTGACCGTTTCCTCACAGTTCACCACTCTTTTTGAAACGCAAAAAGCAGACCTCTCTCTCTTCCTTCCCTGCACTGGAGAAAAAAACAACCAGCATTGGATCGGAATTGCTCCATTCGCCAAACATGCAGGCAAAATGTACCCGTTGGACAAAATGGAAGAAGTAGTAGAACAACTCAGCCAACAGGAAAATACCCATCTTTTTCTATTTGGTGGAGGTAAACAGGAAATTGAAACCCTGAGAGAATGGGAAAAAAGACATAAAAATACGACTACAGTGGCAGGTAAGCTGAAACTAGACGGAGAACTGGCATTGCTTAGCCAATTGGACGTCATAATTTCCATGGATTCTGCTAACATGCATATGGCCTCTCTAACACATACGCCTGTCATTTCGATTTGGGGAGCGACTCATTTCTGGGGAGGATTTTTGGGCTGGAAACAATCTCCCGATAACATTATCCAAACGGATCTTTCCTGCCGTCCTTGTTCTATTTTCGGACATAAACCTTGCTTGAGGAATGACTATGCCTGTATGCAACAAATCAGTCCGGAAATGATTGTCGAACGAACTTTGCTTTTTTTAAATCGTTAGTAATCTATGAAAATCAAACATATTTTAATTATTCGTTTCCGCAGGATAGGAGATTCTATATTAGCACTGGTATTATTTCACAGTCTGCGGAAAATGTTCCCGGAAGCAAAGCTGCATTTTGTTCTGAACAAAGAGATAGCCCCCCTTTATGAAGGGCATCCGGATATAGATGAAGTGATTACATTCAGTAAAGACGAGAATAAACATCTATTCAGTTATCTGAAAAAAATAAGAA
>CAJMQA010000080.1 GCA_905215395.1 uncultured bacterium
AGTATTATTATTCATTTCGTTTTCGCCTACGATCAGTAAATACGGTATTTTTTTCAATTCGTTATCCCGTATCTTCCGACCGATCTTTTCATTACGATCATCTAAAACGGTGCGAATATCGGAATTATTTAACAAATCCGAAAGTTTTTGGGCATAATCATTGAATTTTTCGCTGATGGGCATCACTACTGCCTGATCAGGTGCCAGCCACAAGGGGAATTTTCCTCCTGTGTGTTCTATCAATACGGCTACAAAACGTTCCATACTTCCGAACGGAGCACGATGGATCATCACAGGACGATGCTTCAGGTTGTCTGCTCCGGTATATTCCAGATCAAAACGTTCCGGCAGATTATAATCCACCTGTATCGTACCCAATTGCCATTTCCGACCGATAGCATCTTTTACCATGAAGTCCAGTTTGGGACCGTAAAAGGCAGCCTCTCCCAGTTCCACAGTTGTTTTCAGGCCTTTTTCTGCAGCAGCCTCAATAATGGCCCGTTCAGCTTTCTCCCAATTCTCATCGGATCCGATATATTTCTCCGTATTTTTCGGGTCGCGCAATGAAACCTGAGCCGTGAAATTTTCAAAATTCAAAGCTTTAAAAATCGTAAAGATAATATCAATGACCTTTTTAAATTCTTCTTTCAACTGATCCGGCGTACAGAACAGGTGGGCATCATCCTGCGTAAATCCGCGGACCCGGGTCAAACCATGCAACTCTCCGCTCTGTTCGTAACGGTATACCGTCCCGAATTCAGCAAAACGTATAGGCAGATCTTTATAGGAACGGGGTTTGAATTTATATATCTCACAATGGTGAGGGCAGTTCATCGGCTTCAGCATGAATTCTTCTCCTTCCTGCGGAGTAGTAATCACCTGGAAACTATCTTTTCCATATTTCTGATAGTGACCTGAAGTTTTGTACAGGTTTACATTTCCGATGTGCGGAGTGATGACCTGCTGATATCCGTATTTCTTCTGTACCTTTCTCAGGAAAGATTCCAGACGGTCTCTCAGCATAGCCCCTTTCGGCAACCACATCGGCAGACCTGCGCCCACAGCCTGAGAGAAAGTAAACAGCTCCATTTCCTTACCGATCTTCCGGTGATCCCTCTGTTTAGCCTCTTCCATCAATACCAGCCACTCTTCCAGCATTTTCTGCTTCGGAAAAGTAATACCGTAGATACGGGTCAGCATTTTATTGTGCTCATTACCACGCCAGTAGGCTCCCGCCAGACTGGTCAGCTTGATGGCTTTGATATAAGAGGTATCCGGTAAGTGCGGTCCACGGCACAAATCGGTAAAAGACCCCTGACGGTAATAGGTAATTTTTCCGTCTTCCAGGTCATTGATTAATTCCACCTTATAGGTCTCATGAATTGAAGCAAAATGATCCAAAGCTTCTTGTTTGCTCACATTAATACGGCAGAATTCTTCCTTCTGACGGGCCAATTCGAGCATTTTTTTCTCAATGGCTTCCAAATCCTTATCAGTCAGAGTAACACCTTCTCCCGGATCTATATCGTAATAAAAACCATTCTCAATGGCAGGTCCGATACCAAATTTTGTATTGGGGTACAATTGCTGAACAGCTTCAGCCATTAAGTGGGCAGAAGAGTGCCAGAAAGCATGCCGTCCCTGCTCATCATCCCAGGTAAACAATTTAATCTCAGCGTCTTCATTTATCGGACGCATCAGATCCCAAATCTCGCCGTTTACGGACACGGACAAGACTTCTTTGGCCAACTTCGGACTAATGGATTTTGCAATATCCAGTCCGCTTACCCCAGCCTCAAATTCTTTTATACTTCCATCCGGAAATTTAATCTTTATCATATTCAATTTATTTTTGACTACGCTACGTACGCAGCTTGTTTTTAACAGAGTGCAAAGGTATGAAATTATTCCTGGTTATACAATTTATTAAACAAGATAGCCAGGTTCATATAAATCGTTGTATTCTGGACAACAATATGTGAAGGAACCTTGATTCGTGCCGGAGTAAAATTCCAGATAGCTTTTATCCCCCAGGCTACCATCAGATCGGCTACATTCTGAGCATGCTCAGCAGGCACGGTGATAATTCCGATGACCACATTCCGTTCAGCAGCCATTGCCCTGAGCTGGTCAATGTGATAAATTTCAATATCATTTACTTTAGTCCCGATCTTAGTCTTATCTGTATCGAAAGCAGCTGCAATACGCAATCCGAAAGCAGCTAACCCCTTATCCTGCAACAGGGCAGATCCCAGGGAACCGGCACCCACCAGAAAAGCACTGTCCATCCTGCTAAATCCCAAAAAATCCTCCAATACACGGACAAAACTGTCAACTTCATAACCCACACGTGTTTTCCCCGAAATGCCGGTATGTGATAAATCCTTAGTAACCTGTGTAGAATCTATTTCCATATACTCGGCAATGCGAGTCGAAGATACAAACTTTTCACCTTGTTTCTGTAAAGTTTTCACAAAAGACAAATATGAAGGCATACGTCTCAGTACAGGAATTGGTACACTTTTATCGGCTTTCATAAATTATTACCTCCTTTATTCTTTAATCAAATCCGGTAACTATCTGAAAATCGCAGTTTTTCGACAATTCACCATCATTATATAACCCGCAAAAATAATGTTTTTTTTCACAGCAGAGAAGAAAAAGGTTTGTAAAGTTTCTTACATTTGCAAAATGTTCTGTGAACATATGTCAAAAAGAGGAATCAACACCATGAATTACAAAGAAACACTAGACTGGCTATTTGCGCAACTACCTATGTATCAAAGAGAAGGACAGGCAGCATACAAGGCTAATTTAGACAACACTTTACAACTGGATGAACATTTTCATCACCCCCATCAAAAATTTAAAACCATACACATTGCCGGAACAAACGGTAAAGGTTCAGTTTCCCACATGCTAGCTTCTATTTTACAGGAGGCTGGATACAAAACAGGACTTTACACCTCTCCCCACCTAAAGGATTTCCGGGAGCGGATAAAGGTAAACGGGAAAATGATCAGTGAGCAGTATGTCATTGACTTTGTCAGGGACAACCGGGAGCTGTTTGCAAACCTGCGTCCCTCCTTCTTTGAAATGACAGTAGCCATGGCTTTCAAATACTTTGAAGACCAACAGGTCGACATTGCCGTAATAGAGGTCGGATTAGGAGGAAGGCTGGATTCCACAAATATTATCACCCCTCTGGTTTCAGTAATCACCAATATCTCTTTCGATCATATGGCTCTGCTCGGAGATACACTGGAAAAAATCGCAACAGAGAAAGCCGGTATCATCAAACCCGGCATACCGGCTGTCGCAGGCAACAGGGAGGCAACCTACGATTTCGTTTTTGAAAAGAAAGCCCGGGAGTGTCATGCACCTATTGCATTTGCAAGTGACAACTGGACCTGTCATCCCCATGAGAATGGAAACTACACCCTGATCCGGAAAGACGGCTGGCAATTCAGTCAGTTGGACTGTGAGTTGAAAGGAGCATACCAACGGAAAAACATTCCGGCAGTATTGGAAGCTATTCCGGCGTTGCGCCAGCAGGGAATCCGGATTACAGATGCACAGATCAGGCAAGGTATTGCACATGTAATCCGCAACACCGGCCTTTTCGGACGCTGGCAGATTCTGTCCCAGCATCCTCTGACTATTTGCGATACCGGACATAATATTGACGGAATCACAGAAGTGACTCAACAACTAAAGTCCTGTCAGTACCGGACACTACATTTTATTATCGGAATGGTCAACGATAAAGATGTACGCAGTGTATTGCAGATTCTTCCCAAGGATGCCATTTATTATTTCTGCAAAGCCTCTATTCCCCGTGCCATGGATGAACATCTCCTGGCTGAAAAGGCAGAATCAGCAGGTCTTCGGGGGAAATGCTACCCCACGGTAACAGCAGCCTATACCGCTGCCCGGGCAGAAGCTTCCGAAGAAGACATGATCTATGTCGGCGGAAGCACATTTGTCGTTGCAGAAGTCATTTGAGATCATACAGGTATTTCCGGTATCTCAAAGCCAGGACGCAAAAACGTTCTGGCTTCCGGGAACTGGAGCTCAACATCTACCTGCAACTGTTGTAAAATAACCAATAAGTGTGATATCTCTTTCTGATATCCGGGATATCCTGACTGTACTTTTTTCCAGTTTTCAATGGAACAATCAATGGAAAGCAAAGCTACTTTTGCAGAACCATTAAAATCGTCCCTTCCTTTTTTACTTCCTTTGGAATAAAAATAATAACCATGCAAAGCCCTGCGCATCTTAGCCTGTATCAAGTCCAAATACCAGCTGACTACCTCCAGAGGTTCATTTATGGCTGTCTGGCACTGATTTTCAGGTTTTTCATCTGTTATTTCAAACAGTTTCTCCAAGCATTTATCCCCCAAATGTTCGTAGATGGCACACATCCGGATAATATCTGACGCTTCTATCATAGCATCACAATCCCTGCCCTGTTCCCGGGCCTCATAATCATCTCCCCAAAACTCCCGATCAATATTCTCCGCCGCATATATATCCTCAACATCAATACCCTGCTCCTCTGCCAATTCATTCAAAACCTCATAAGTCGACTCAAAAACATCTTTCAGGCGTGCCCAGATACTTTCATCCTCCCGGCCTGCTTCCCGGTCGAAATTAAAGCCTCCCCTCTCTTCAATTCTTTTGCCCATGACATAGCTCATGCAACGCATCTGTTGCCTGCATCTTTCACACCAACGATCACAATAATTATATATTCCCGGAATAAAGCCACACTCAGCGACTTTCTTTAGTTTCTTTTTAGACACAACAATCCGTCTTTGAATTTATAGCCAAATTTCCATCTCCGGAGCGTATCGTACATCCGGATTAGTCCTATTTTCCGGTACAAAGATAGTCTATATCAATAAAATAATAAAAAAAAATCAAAAAACTTCTGAACTATTATAGTTAAGTACTCTAATTTATGCCAAAATCATATTATGTACATTCCTATAAAATTCCTACGCCATCCAGAATGATCATAAAAAAAATTCAGCAGGCAGTTTCTCTTTAACAACAAAAATCTCCCCCAAACTAAGGTTTTAGCCTGGGAGAGATATAAAATTTCCTGTCACTCAACTTTTAAAATCCGAGACTTTCAATCAATTGATCATCGGCATAATTCGGAATAGTGACTTTCAAATTTGGATTAGCTTCCATGGCACGTTTGATGGCAAACACAGCTCCTTCATTCCGGGCCCAACTCCGGCGTGAAATCCCGTTATTCACATCCCAGAACAACATGTTCTTCAAACGTCTCTCCGCATCAGCCGAACCGTCCAGTAACATCCCAAACCCTCCGTTAATCACTTCTCCCCAACCAACACCACCTCCGTTGTGCAAAGATACCCAAGTCGCTCCCCGGAACGAATCTCCGATCACATTCTGTACAGCCATATCCGCCGTAAATTTAGAACCGTCGTATATATTTGAGGTTTCACGGTATGGGGAATCAGTACCCGACACATCGTGATGATCCCGTCCCAGTACGACCGGTGCCGATATCTCTCCCCATTCAATGGCTTTGTTGAAAGCTTCAGCTATCCGGATACGTCCTTCTGCATCTGCATATAAAATGCGGGCCTGTGAACCTACCACCAGATGATTTTCTCCAGCCGCCTTAATCCAGCGGATATTATCATGCATCTGTTGCTGTATCTCAGCCGGTGATTCAGCAGCCAATTCTTCAAGTACTTTCGTTGCCAGCTCGTCGGTTTTTGCCAAATCCTTAGGATCTCCGCTGGTGCATACCCAACGGAACGGTCCGAATCCATAGTCAAAACACATCGGTCCCATAATATCCTGCACATAAGAGGGATATTTAAAATCCCCGTTCGGTTTCAATATATCAGCACCTGCCCGGGAAGACTCCAACAGGAAAGCATTACCATAATCAAAGAAATAAGTACCGAAACGGGCAACACAAGTATTGATCGCAGCAACATGACGCCGCAATGTTTCCTGAACTTTCTGTTTGAACAGTTCCGGTTCCTCTGCCATCATCCGCTTACTTTCCTCAAAACTTACTCCTACTGGATAATAACCTCCGGCCCAGGGATTGTGTAAAGAGGTCTGGTCGGACCCTAATTCCACAACAATATCTTCCTTAGCCAAGCGCTCCCACAAATCGACAACATTTCCCTGATACGCAATGGAAACAACTTCTTTTCCGGCCTTAGCTTTCCGGACTCTGTCCATCAGGACATCCAGATCTCCGATCACTTCATCCACCCATCCCTGGGTATAACGGGTTTCAGTGGCCTTCGGGTTTATCTCGGCAGTAATACTTACACAACCTGCAATATTACCGGCTTTCGGCTGAGCACCTGACATACCGCCAAGTCCCGCCGTTACAAACAATTTTCCAGCCAGTCCTTCTCCTTGTTTAGAAATCTTACGACCTGCATTCAATACTGTAATGGTAGTTCCATGTACAATCCCCTGCGGTCCGATATACATATATGAACCGGCTGTCATTTGTCCGTACTGAGAAACTCCCAAAGCATTAAAACGCTCCCAGTCGTCGGGTTTGGAGTAGTTAGGGATTACCATACCATTCGTCACGACTACCCGCGGAGCATCTTTGTGAGAAGGGAACAGTCCCATCGGATGTCCGGAATACATCACCAAAGTCTGTTCATCAGTCATCTCTGATAAATACTTCATAGCCAAACGGTATTGTGCCCAATTCTGGAACACAGCCCCATTTCCGCCGTAAGTAATCAATTCATGAGGATGTTGTGCCACAGCCTTATCCAGATTATTATTGATCATCAGCATGATTGCAGCAGCCTGCAGGCTTTTGTGCGGATAATCGTTTATATTACGGGCATACATCTCATAATCAGGACGGAAACGGTACATATAAATACGTCCGTATTTCTCGAGTTCTTCAGCAAATTCACGGGCCAATACCGGGTGGTGGCGAGGCTCAAAATACCTCAAAGCATTGCGGATGGCCAATTTTTTCTCTTCCTTTGTCAGGATATCTTTACGTTTCGGAGCATGATTTACCTCCGGATCATAAGGTTTCGGTGCCGGCATTTCAGCCGGAATACCTTCCCGGATTGATTTTTGAAATTCTTGTAAGGTCATTATGTGTGTTTTTGATATTTGTTACATTTTAGCCTGCTAATTTAATATATTCAAACGATTCCGCCCAAAAAATCACGACATAATTATGTCCCGGTACATTTTACTGGATACTCACCGATTTGGGTTTTATGACAAACCCGACCCTTAAATAACGCTGAAATTTATTGAAATTAATCATACTTTCCCCGTATCCGTTGTAGTATTGCAAAAAAAGAAACTGATTGTCCGCCCGGAATAAACGATACGCAACTTCCAATTGCCAGTTAGCATTAAAATTCCATCCTCCCCGCTTTACCATCAGAACTGTACAACTAAAACGCCTGTCATCAGCTGTATAAGTCCCAGACAGATGCCCGATTCCTGAATAGCGGGTAATATGCTTGTTCTCACGATCGAGCATCAGGGCAATCCATGCCTTGGCCTGAAAAGTATAATTCTGATTAAAGATATAGATACCGGTAAATGTCACTCTGTTCCAACTTCTCGACCAGATACTGTCCCGTCCGTTTGACTCATGCTCAAACTGTATCCATCCCATTCCCCGGATTTGCCTGTTGTAAATAAAATTACGTCCGAAGCCCAGGGTCGGGTTATAATTACTCTCTGCAAAAGGTGCTGATTTCTGGTAAATATTCCAGTACGACTTCTGAGTATAAGTCAGAAAAAGATAAATCTGATAGGGCAATAATTTCCGGTACAACCGATGACGCAGACTGATCTGGAACTTGGCATCCGAATTGTATTTAGTTATCTTTCCGCCAGCAAAACTGGTCCCTGTTATAATATAATTATCCTTATATATAGTAAATGCCGGAATATTCCCCAATGCCTGCATCAGACTATCTTCTGTCTGTGGAAATTGTTCAGTCAGTTCCTGTGCAAAAGAAATATTCCCACACATACACAAATACAACATCCATAAACCGTATCTCATCCTTCTTATTTTCTGTTTATGTTAATATTACGTTCACAAACAGAAATAAGTTAGCTGATTTTTTTCATTCCCACCAAAAATACCAAACCTTTGACTGTCTCAGCCCGTCCGCTTTCTGCCCCAGAGTTTCGTCCGACTGTTCCAAGGCAGGACACCAACCATACTGCTGTAAAGCAAGTTGCATAGCCATCCTTGCATCCTGCACCGGTTTTCCGGAATAAAACTCCAATTCATCATAAGTCACAGTGGCAGGAAGGACCCGGTATTTTTCATACCAATATCCGGCAACCGCCATCAGATAAGGAGCATCCGGATAGGTCCCCCAGTTTCCTACCGGCAACCAGGTAAATATTTTCCAGGGGGTGTCCACCGGAATCTGCATCAGCAACATCTCATCCGTCAGGCGTGTATTGTAATTCCAGCAAGCCGAAAAAAGGGTATTGGGACGTCCGTCCCGTACCTCATCCAGCAACTCTTCCTCATCTTCTTCCAGTTCCGCCTCTTGCCTGGCGGTCAACTCCTCAAAATAAAGGGCAGCATCCGGTAAAACAATCTCTTCCTGTATTTGCTTTCTCCAGGCACGGACTTTTCCGATATCTATCCCTGTATTTTCTTCCAGTCCCATCTTAACCTTCATTCCTTCCAACAAAGCCCTGTCCACTTTTACCCACACAGGAATAAATCCTTCTTCTTTCCCTTTTTGCAATGCCTCGGCATAAGCTACTTCTAACTGATCGGTCTCCGTAGCCGGGGCAAACCACTGTCCGGGACAATCCAGAAATTCCATCAACTGCAGAGCTAGTTCTCCGGGCACTTCCGGAATAGCAGGAACCTCAGCCTCCACTCCGGCCAAAGCGACCAGGCGGCTTTCCTGCCGGAAATCAGACAAATAAAACGGATGGGTATATTGTTCCAGAACTTTCCCGGCTTTGGCCAGAAATGCCGGAGCATCGTATAATAAAAGATCGATATAAGCAAAACGGTATCCCATCACCCCTCCCAATAAAATTCCGATCTCCTGTCCGCTTCCGCGCTCCCCCAACACTTCGTTTGTCAGGCGATCCTCAATTTCATAACGCAATTTCAATGCATCGGAGTCTTCTTCACCCTTACAGGGAAAAGCCAGAAACACAGCTCTGGCTCCGCACTTCCTGAGTGCCTCGGTATATTTTGTTTCTCCATCGAAATAATCCTGCATCAACTCCGGAAAACAAGCGGTTCCGACGATCATATCATACCGTAAATCCTTATTTTCATCCTGCCGCATCTTAAAAACAGTATAACGTTCATCCGGACGCGTCAACATCTCCTGTTCCCCCTCCACAACAACTGTTTTCATCCGCCTCTCCAGTTCTGTCAGCGGAAACATTCCCGTCTCCGGTTTCTCAGCCTGAATAACATCGTTGATATAGATACGTGACAAACCCTCTCCTATCGACAGTTCCATCATCATATAAAAGGCATTGTAACTGGAAGCCGTTTCCAAAGCAGCTAATTTTTCCTGATAAAACCAAAGGTCAAAATAATTCCGCTTCTGGTCATAGGTCATTTTTACCGATACTTCCTCCGAGGCTATGCTGACTCCGTACATCTGAAATGTAAAATTCTTCCCGTGTGTACCTTGCAAATACGGGGAAAAATGCCATTTTCCAAGGAATTGTACCGGCATTCGGGCGACTAGCCAGGGTAAGAGATAAAACAAGTAATTATTTCCTTCAACAGCAAAAGAAAATTCGTAATCGCCACCAATATTAAAGTTGATATCTTCAGAAACCAGTTTTACTCCTTCAGCGACAAAAGCCACCATTTCATCAGTATTTGCCTGCTCCCGTTGTTCAATCATCTCCGATAACTTACACTCATTAGCAGCGAACCAATCCCAGAAATCATCCACCCTCTCCCGGAAAGTTTTGCCGGTGGTCATCATCTCACCCGGAATCAGCCGGTTATTCAATTCATCCGGCCAGTTTCTTCCCTTCAGCTCCTCTTTACACCAGCCCAGAAACATTTGAGCATCACTGTCCTCCGGATTAAATTCCAGCACCTTCTCAAACAGGGGTTCCGCCTCTGCAGGCATATCACTATAATAATAAGCGTAACCCAGACGATAAAACCAAAGCGGATCGTTACCACCTTCTTTCTCTACACTCAGCAACATCTCCACAGCAGTCTCGTAATCTTCCAGATTATTCAAAGCTCTGGCCAATTGCCCCTTCAGTTCATAATCCCGTTCCCCTTCCGGCAGTGCCAGGATAGCATCTACAATATTCTGAAATTCATTGTCCTCATGCCATTGAGCCAGCTGTTTTAATAAATCTTCCCGCATATAATTATCATTCGAAATGCAATACACCTTCGACTATTGCCAAAGGTTTCACATTTTCAGTCTCCACTTCAAAAGATTGATATTCGACATTTTCAGACAACAGTAAAAAATATTTACCCTCTTGCCCCTTCTGTATCCGCCGAACCAAAATTTCCCGATTGCCCACCAGTAATATGTATACTCTGTTCCATTGTATCACAGAATTTTTCCCTGATAATTTACAAACAATAATATCCCCGTTATTGTACCTGGGAAACATAGCTGTTCCCCGAACCTGAAAAAGGAAATCAGCATCCGCAAAATGAGGCAGAGAGAATACAGAACCACTCGTCCGGTTGGCTGCAATTGCCTGAACCGGATTCATCATATCTTCTGTTGTAAGTAATGGAAGTGTCTGTGACAGGAATTCTTTCTCTAGTATATCCGAATGTATATCCGGTGACAGTTTTTCGGATTTCTTCAACATTTCCCCCATCCCGGTTATCAGCCATTCAATATTCAATTCCGGATATTTTGCGATAATAATCGCAATAAATACATCAGGAATACTGGTCTGCAACTTATCAGCATCTAGAAATCCCCTTTTCAATCCAGTCTCTCTAAAAAAATGTTGCTTACTAATCCCCTTATATTCAATAAATTGAATAATCCGCTCCTTTGATGTTGCGATTTTCATCGTAAAATATTTGGTTTATTGCGATATTAATCGTAACATTGCATTACGATTTCAATAGTCAACCCGGTGTAAAATTAAGAAAAAACATACAAAGAAGGACATAAGTAAACACTAAAGAAAATAAAATAATAAAGAAAAAACCAACGTTTTAAGTATAGTCGTGTAAGGTATTTATATACAACATCTTACAGAACTAAAAAGTTATGCTCTTAAAATTAAAAATATATTAATAATAGTTAAAATACAATAACAGATAAATGTAATGCTTGCTTCAAATTAAACTTTTCATCAACCTGTCATCCGGCAGGCGTATTTATACATTACACACATACTACAACCGAAGCAGCATTACATTTTTAACCAGATATACAAACAGATGTTTTGAACCATTAAGAACAAAAGTTATGGGAATAAATAAGAACATATTCAATTCAGCCCGTTTAAAAAAAGCGGTCCTCATGCTGTATATACTGTTGATAACTATATTGGCTTACAGTCAGAAAATTGCTGTAAAAACCAACCTGTTATACGATGCCACCACCACTTTCAACCTGGGATTAGAATTCGGGCTAAGTCCCAGATGGACTTTAGATCTTTCAGGGAACTATAATCCCTGGACGTTCTCCGCCAACAAAAAATGGAAACACTGGTTAATACAGCCGGAATTCCGCTATTGGTTTTGTGAAAAATTCAATGGTCATTTTTTAGGTGCACATCTTTTAGGGGGCCAATTTAATTTCGGTCACATAAAAACTTCCATCCGCTTATTTCATTCGGACTTTTCGGGCTTACGTGATTACCGTTATGAAGGCTGGGCTGCCGGTGGCGGTATCGTTTACGGTTATTCCTGGATATTGAACCGTCACTGGAATCTGGAGGCTGCTCTTGGGATCGGATATCTCTATGCCTGGTATGACAAATACAAATGTCAGAGATGCGGAGAAAAAATTGAAGGGAACAAAAAGCACAACTATTTCGGTCCG
>CAJMQA010000081.1 GCA_905215395.1 uncultured bacterium
CCCACGACCGCTATTTTCTGGACCGTGTCTGTAATCAAATCATAGAAATTGATGACTTTGGATTATTTAATTACGATGGCAATTATTCTTATTATCTGGAAAAAAGAGAAGAGCGGATAGCCAATCGGAATGCTGCCATAGACAAAGCCCGGAATCTGATGCGGACAGAGCAGGAATGGATGCGGCGTATGCCTCAAGCCAGAAGCCACAAAGCACAGTATCGTATTGATAACTTTTACAAACTGAAAGAAACAGCTTCACAAAATACTTCAGAAAAAAAACTGGAACTAGATATTCAGGGCAAACGACTCGGCAGGAAAATCCTGGAACTGGAACATATTTCCAAAAGTTTCGACGGACAATGTGTTCTCAAAGACTTCACCTATAAATTCGTCCGGGGTGAAAAAATCGGAATTGTCGGGAAAAACGGAGTTGGCAAATCCACCTTTTTAAACATCATTACCCGGAACCTGGAACCAGACAGTGGAAGTATATCTATCGGAGAAACAGTGGTATATGGTTACTATAAACAATCCGGAATCGAATTCTCCGAAAACGACCGTGTGATCGATATCGTCAAAAATATAGCAGAACGCATAGATCTGGGAAATGGGAAAATCATGTCTGCCTCACAATTTCTGGAATATTTCATGTTCACCGATAAACAGCAGTATTCATTGGTCGGAAAACTCAGCGGAGGAGAGAAACGCCGTTTATATCTGCTAACAGTGCTGATGAGTAATCCTAACTTCCTGATTTTGGATGAACCCACCAACGATCTGGATATCATCACCCTGAACGTACTTGAAGAGTATCTGAAAGGTTTTAAAGGATGCTTACTGATCGTCTCCCACGACCGCTTTTTTACAGACAAAGTTGTTGACCGGATCTTTGCTTTTGAAGGCAATGGTATAATTCGCGATTTCCCCGGTAACTATACCATATATAAAACCCAGAAAGAAATTGAAAAAGAAGAACAGGAAAAGAAAGAAAAAGAAAAAAAGAAAACTGAACAAATTGCTTCCCCCACTTCTGCAAAGGATGATAAAACAGACAAAAAAAGAAAACTGAGCTTTAAAGAACGGCAGGAAATGCAACAGCTGGAAACTGAAATCGAACAACTGAACATAGAAAAAGGCGAAATTGAAACAGCACTGAACTCAGGCACGTTAAATACAGAGGAATTATTGTTAAAATCCAATCGTATTGCAGAAATTATCAGTATCTTGGACGAAAAAGAGATGAGATGGCTGGAATTGAGTGATATTTAATGCGGTCAGATATGATTCAGGAAATAATCAAAAATTTTCTCCGGAAATACAATATCCCCCGGGATGCAGGATTTATTCTGGCAGTCAGCGGAGGTGCCGATTCGATCAGCATGTTGCATGCCTTTAAGTATCTGAATCTGAAGATACTTGTATTACATTGTAATTTTTCTCTCCGTGGTAAAGAATCTGACATGGATGAACAATTTGTCAAAAGATTCTGCGATAGTTACGGCATAGCCCATAGCGTCAAAAAATTTGATACCACAGCCTATGCCAAAGAAAAAGGACTTAGCATAGAAATGGCAGCCCGCGAATTGAGATACAGTTGGTTCCGCGAAATGAAAGAAAAAAAGAAAATGGATTACATCGTTGTGGCCCACCACGCAGACGATATTGCTGAAACTGTCTTTATCAATTATAGCCGGGGTACAGGCATAAAGGGCCTCTCCGGAATAAAACCCGTAAAAGATGATGTACTCCGGCCTCTATTAAGCTGTTCCCATGCAGATATTCTAAAATACATAGCAGATCACCAATTGGGATTCCGCACCGATTCTACCAATAACTCCCTGGATTATGTCCGGAACAAGATCCGGCATCAGATTATTCCTGTTTTCAAAGAAATCAATCCTTCTTTTTTAGATACCGTCAGTGAAAACTGCGAAACATTAAAAGAAACGGAACAGATTTACCTATACGGCATTCAGCAATTACAAGAGCAAATCCTGGATTGCGAAGAAGAAGAGATATTGATTCATATCAGAAAAACTCTGGCCTCACCAGCCCCTTATACTCTGCTTTATGAAACGCTGAAACCTTTCGGATTTAATAAAATACAAATCCGGGATATCCTGAATACTCATACTGCTATTTCCGGAAAAAAATTTATTGCCGGTCATCACACTCTTGTTAAAGGCAGGACATATTGGAGGCTATTTGATAACAGTCAAACATCTGATACCATTATATTTATAGATAAACCAGGCAAATATAATATCAGGAATAAGGAACTGGAATTTTTTATTTTGCCCAATTCCACCAACTTTGAGATCCCTGCCGATCCTTCCATGGCCTGCCTGGATGCAGATAAAATAACATTTCCTCTGCAAATCAGACATTGGCAGGCTGGCGACTATTTCTGCCCCATCGGTATGAAAAAAAGCAAAAAGAAACTCAGTGACTTTTTCAGGGATCAGAAATTCAGCGAAAAACAAAAAAAAGATTGTCTGTTACTCTTTTCAGGCGATAAAATAGCCTGGGTGATGGGTTACCGGGTCGATGACCGTTTTAAGGTCACATCTTTTACAAAAAACATACTGATCATAAAACCAGTATATTAGAGTATTATACTGAGTAAAGATAAAAAATAAAAAGAGGTCTCACGACCTCTTTTTAAACACACTAACAATAAATTTACTACACTTATAAAGCAATATAATTTCTATATCTCGCAGCAAAGGTAAGCATTTAAAACGTTTGCGCAAGTTTTTTTAGTAGAAATTTTCTAAAAAATTCATTTTACTTCTTTTCCTTACTTTTCCCTTAAAAACTTTTGTCTGGACAATAATTTATTCTAATTTTGCAGAAAATTAACGCTAAGAAGTTATTTACTATTTCAACATGAAAATAAAAAGAATTCTTGTGTGCATTATCCTTAGCCTTATGGCGGCATGTTTTTTGTCTTCTTGTGCTATTGATCGTAAATGTCCCGCTTATAGCAAGCTAACGGGCATTTCTTTTTATTATCCCTCCTAACGCAAACGTTTGAGAAAAATTAAAAACGGATTATTAATATGGTCCGTTTGAGTTTGTATTTTAATTTTTTACTATAATTTTAAACTAAAAGAAAAAAAGAAATGACAAAGATTAAAGTGGGTATCAATGGATTTGGTCGTATCGGTCGTTTGGTATTCCGCGTAGCAATGACCAGAAATGACATTGAAATCGTGGCGATCAATGATCCGAGTGAGTTGGATTATTTGGTATATACACTGAAATATGATACCGTACATGGGCGCTTCAATGGAACTATCGAAATAAAAGAGGGTGAATTATATGTAAACGGCCGGCACATTTTTGTGACTTCCAGCCGCGAGCCGGAAGGATTAAAATGGGGGGAAGCCGGGGTGGATTATGTAGTTGAAGCAACAGGCCATTACCTTACCCGTGAAAAAGCAGAAGCCCATCTTCGTGCTGGTGCTAAACGCGTCATTATGTCTGCACCTGCCAAGGACGACACACCTTTGTTCGTAATGGGCGTAAACCATCAAACTTACGATGGTGACGCAATCGTTTCCAGTGCTTCCTGCACAACCAATTGCCTGGCTCCGCTGACTAAGGTAATACATGAGCATTTCGGTGTTGTAGAGGGGCTTATGACCACGGTGCATTCTACAACGGCAAGCCAACGTACAGTTGATGCCCATTCAAAAAAAGACTGGCGCTTAGGACGTGCTTCCGCCGCCAATATTATCCCGTCCACAACGGGAGCAGCAAAAGCTGTGAGTAAAATTATCCCGGAATTGAAAGGAAAATTGACAGGAATGTCTTTCCGTATCCCGACATTGGATATATCTGTTGTTGATGTAACATTCCGTTTAGCCAAAGAAACCACGTACGAGGAAATCAAAGCGGTCGTAAAAAAGGCCTCTGAAGGGGAAATGAAAGGAATTTTAGGCTATACGGAAGATGAAGTTGTTTCCTCCGATTTTATAGGGGATGCCCATACCTGTATCTTTGATGCAAAAGCCGGCATTGCCTTGAATAATCATTTTGTAAAGCTCATTGCATGGTATGACAATGAATGGGGATACTCCAGCAAAATGCTAGACCTAATTGCCTACATGGCTACGGTTAAGTAAGCTTTTTTTAATACTACTGACCATAATAATAGCACTTTTGTGCCCATCTATTTTTGAACAGCAGGTGGGCCAAAAGTGTTCATAAAATTTATGTCTTCATAGACTCCGGAATATATAGACCTTCAATCTATCTTTCTTACAACACTCCTCTGCAAATTGCTTCTCAGCGAATGAATTGTCGGCCAAAAATTGAAATCGTTTGAGTTGTTTTTTTCTTTCTTTTTGATATTTACCAAACCAAATCAGGAGTTTTTTTCGTACTTTTGAGAAAGAAATGAAAATCATAACACTTAAAAGCAATAAAAAATGAAAAAGATTAAAGTTGGTATCAACGGATTCGGTCGTATCGGCCGTCTGGTTTTCCGGGCAGCAATGACCAGAAATGACATTGAAATAGTAGGAATCAACGACCTGATCGATGTGGATTACATGGTTTATATGTTGAAATATGACACCATACACGGTCACTTCAATGGAACAGCAGAAGCAAAAGACGGAAAACTGGTGGTTAACGGTCAGGCGATCCGTGTAACTGCAGAAAAAGATCCGGCTAATTTGAAATGGGATGAAGTAGGTGCTGAATATGTAGTTGAATCAACCGGTCTTTTCTTAACCAAAGAAAAAGCTGAAGCCCACATCAAAGCAGGTGCTAAACGTGTTGTAATGTCTGCACCTTCTAAAGATGACACTCCTATGTTCGTAATGGGTGTAAACAACAAGAAATATGCTGGTGAACCTATCGTTTCAAATGCATCTTGTACAACCAACTGTCTGGCTCCGCTCACAAAAGTAATCAACGATAAATTCGGTATTATCGAAGGTTTGATGACAACAGTACATTCAACAACTGCTACTCAGAAAACTGTGGACGGTCCTTCTATGAAAGACTGGAGAGGTGGCCGTGCTGCTGCCGGTAATATCATTCCTTCTTCTACCGGTGCCGCTAAAGCCGTAGGAAAAGTTATTCCTGAACTGAACGGTAAGCTCACCGGAATGTCATTCCGGGTTCCGACTCTGGACGTATCCGTAGTAGATGTAACTTTCCGTCTGTCCAAAGAAGCATCTTACGATGAAATCAAAGCCGCTGTGAAAACCGCTTCTGAAGGAGAACTGAAAGGCATCCTGGGATACACAGAAGATGAAGTTGTATCTTCCGACTTCTTAGGAGATCCCCGTACTTCAATCTTCGATGCCAAAGCAGGTATCGCCCTGAACAAAAATTTTGTAAAACTGATATCCTGGTATGATAACGAATGGGGATACTCAAACAAAGTTCTGGAATTAATCGTTCATATGGCAACTGTAGAATAATCAACACTTTTCTATAAAAAAGCGTTCTCCGGAACGCTTTTCCTATTTTACAGGGAGAGTAAACCAATACACAGATCCCTTTTCCGGACCTGATAAATAATGTCAAAGCCTGGCAAAAAAAGTAACCAGAAATGGAACAGAAAAATCGACGATAAAACCATGAAATATTGCAATAATTACAAATTCCTTGCCCGAAAAACGGGTAATCACCGGCAAAGTTGTATCCATCGTAGTTGCCCCGCCAGAACAGATAGGTGCTAATTTACCGAAATAACGGGCCAAAAATGCCGCTCCCAGTAAAGTTATGATCTCCCGCAAAATATTAGCAACCAAAGCAATTGTCCCAAGTTCAGCCCCTTTGTATTCAGTAATAAAAATACTGGAAAGTGAATAATAACCAAAACCTGCACCAACAGCAAGACAATCTGACAAACTTCTTCCGCTCAGCAACAGACTAACCAATGCACTTCCGAGCAAAGTTCCCATAATAGTGGCCAACGGTACTAAAATAATCTTCAAATTTTGCGTTTTTAAGGCCTCAAAAGCTTTCCGGTCACATCCTATACTTATTCCAACCAAAAACATCAAAACATAGAGGGCATACATACTAAAATCATTTTCAACAAAAGGCTCCGGTAAAATTTCCCAACGGGATAAAAGTACTCCCAATAAAAAAAAGCCAACTATAATCAAACTACCTTTCATAAACCTATTACTCTGAATCAGACACAAAGAAGAATTTATATACGCACCAGGCTAAAACCACACTTCCCAAAACAGCTCCCATTGCCAGGATCAAAGCCTGTAAACCGATGGTGTCCAAGTTATTCATGATATCATCATTCATACCGACAGCTATTCCCAATAAAAATAATAACAACCAGATTGCGATAGTAATCAGCTTCTGGACAAACCCAAGCTTACGTTTCCTGAACAGGTAGCCGGTCAGAACCCCCAACAACATAATCCCTACAATTTTTAACATAAATCAAAGAATTAATCTATAAACAATGATACATTCATTACACCGGTAAAATTAATAAATTTATTTACAAATTATTATTCCGGGCAATTCACCCGGAATTTGGACAAAATCTTAAAATTTTTTTTAACTTTGAAACTCAATTATGTTATGACAAAATGAATTCCATAAAACGTCTTTTACCTTCTTTAATTCTGATTGTCATCTATTTTATTGCAGATGAATTTTTCGGTCCGGTTGCAGGTGTATGCACCGCTTTAGTACTGGGTACAGCAGAATTTATATATACCCGTATCCGGGAAAAGACCAATGACAAAATCATATTATTGACTACCTTACTCTTCTGCATCCCCGGTCTCATTGTCATCTTCTCAGGAAATTCCATTATCTCCCGGTTACAACCGGTTATTGTGGAAAGTGCCTTGTGCATATTGATAGGCATATTTGCTACAGACCTGACAGCAACCCTGCCAGCTGGTTACCGCAAAAATCTGCACTTCACTCCCCAGCAGCAGAAAAACATGAGAAATATTGTTAAAATCCTGTTCTGGCTCCTCTGCAGTCATACGCTCCTCTCTCTCGCAGCAATTCTCACCCTTCCTGACAATATAGCTTCTTTTATCAGCAGTCCCTTGCTATATATTCTGCTGGGATGCTTTTTCCTATTTTTGTTTATCCGCAACAACCTGATAATCAGGAAATATAAAAATGAAGAATGGCTCCCTATTGTCAATGAAAAAGGGGAAATTTCCGGACAAGCTCCACGGAGTATTTGCCATTCAGGCAGTAAATTATTACATCCGGTAGTACACCTGCATATCGTCAACAAACATCACGATATCTTCCTGCAAAAAAGAAGTATGAAAAAAGACCTGCTTCCCGGAATGTGGGATACGGCAGTCGGAGGACACATCGGATTGAACGAAAAGGTCGACGATGCATTAAAGCGCGAAGCTTGTGAAGAACTGGGCATCACCAATTTTGAAGCCCGCTTTATAGGTAATTATGTCTGGGAAAGCTCTATGGAAAGGGAACTGGTATTTTCTTTTTTATGTACCCACTACGATCAGATTCACATTGATAATCCTGAAGTAGATAACGGCCGGTTCTGGAACCGTCAAGAACTGGAAGAAGGAATCCGGAAAAATTTATTGACCCCTAACTTCATTCACGAGTATCAGTTGTTCCTCAGTAAAATCAATCTTTAACTTTTTTTCCATTTGTTTTTTCAGAAAGATATCTTTTCTTTGTGAAACGATGGATGAAGCAGTACTAGAAAAATTAAAAATACTGGCAGAATCTGCCAAATATGATGTATCCTGTGCCTCCAGTGGTACTTCCCGGTCACACAAGCCAGGAACAATCGGAAGTGCAGCAGGATGGGGTATTTGCCATAGCTTTGCCGAAGACGGACGTTGTATCTCTTTACTGAAAATCATGCTGACAAACTACTGTATATACGATTGTGCTTATTGTATCAACCGTCAAAGCAATGATATCCGCCGGGCGACTCTTTCCGTCACAGAACTGGTAAGCCTGACCATTGAATTTTATCGCCGCAATTATATCGAAGGTCTGTTTCTGAGTTCCGGAATAGTCCGCAATCCGGATTACACCATGGAACGTCTGGTACGCATTGTCAAGGATTTGCGTACAAAACATCGTTTCAATGGTTATATCCATTTAAAAGGAATTCCGGGAGCCAGTCAGGATTTGATCCGGGAAGCAGGTCTTTATGCCGACCGTCTCAGCGTAAATATAGAAATCCCCAATGAGAAAAGCCTGCAATTTCTGGCTCCTGACAAAGACTTTCAGAGCATTTTCACCCCGATGAAATATATCCAGCAAGGCGTACTGGAAAGTGCTGAAGAAAGACAAAAGTACCGGAATGCACCCCGTTTCGCACCAGCAGGCCAAAGTACACAGATGATCATCGGCGCCACAGAAGATACGGATAAAGATATTCTCCGGTTAACAGCATCCATGTACCAACGTCCAACGATGAAACGGGTATATTATTCAGGCTTCGTTCCCGTCAACGCATATGATCATCGGCTGCCCATGCTGAAACAACCACCCCTCGTCCGTGAAAACCGCCTCTATCAAGCCGATTGGTTATTGCGCTTTTACCAATTTCAGGTAGATGAAATTGTCGATGATACTTACCCCGACCTCGATCTGGAAATCGATCCGAAACTATCCTGGGCACTACGTCATCCTGAAAAATTCCCGGTAAATATCAATAAAGCAGACTATGAACTATTGCTCCGGATTCCCGGTATTGGAGTCAAATCAGCCAAAATGATTCTTGTAGCCCGTCGCTATGGCCGTATCGGAACCTCACAACTGAAAAAAATTGGAGTCGTTTTAAAAAAAGCCCAATACTTTATCACCTGTAATGAACTACCCACGCAAACCATACAGGAATTATGTCCGGAACGTATCCGTCAGCTACTTTTACCGAAATCTTCAGGCAAAAAAGAAGATCCAAGACAATTAAAAATTCCTTTTGAAAATTTCTGAGATGATCATATTCACCTACGACAAAACTTTCGAAGGCTTACTGACAGCTTTATTTGATGCCTATGAGCGGAAATTATTTCCAGAAGCCTTGTATGCCGGAAACGAACCTCTCCCCTTATTCTATGATCAGATTTTTCAGGTCATCAGCGACGAACAAAAATCCAACCGGGTATGGAAGGGGTTGGAAAAAAAATTATCACAGGCAGGTCTGTCTGTGATCACTGCCAACTGGCTTTCTGAATTACCCGGCAGCGATATGTTACTCTTCCGTTATATGCAAAAAGCCATAGATTCTCCGGAGCACATCGAGTATAATTTTGGTGACCCGGATATACTGCTAGCTACCCAGATTAGCAAAAAAGTTTCTCAGGAGCGCCTCCGGCTGATTCAATTTACCCGCTTCCGGAAAGCTGCCGATGACACGTTTTTTGCAGTAATGGAACCAATATACAATGTCCTGCCTTTAGCTCTACCCTATTTTCAGGACCGGTTTGCCGATCAGAAATGGATCTTATATGATGTTAAACGGGATTACGGCTATTATTATGATCTTTCTAAAACCATAGAGGTTCATTTTGAAGAAAAGCTTCCTTATTTATGGACAGGTGAACTTGACGATACACTCATGGCAAAAGATGAAAAATTATTTCAGCGCCTTTGGCAAACTTATTTTAAATCTATCGCTATCAAAGAACGCATCAACCCGAAGCTTCATCGTCAACACATGCCCGCCCGTTTTTGGAAATTCATGCCGGAAAAAAAGTAAAAAAGAAAGAAGGCCACCTCAAAAGATGGCCTTTATCATTTATCCTAAATATGTTTTCAGCAATTTACTTCTGGAAGAATGCCGCAACCGTCTTATAGCTTTTTCTTTAATCTGCCGGACACGCTCCCGGGTCAATCCAAATTTCTCTCCGATTTCTTCCAGAGTCATTTCCTGGGTATTAATTCCAAAGAAAAGTTTGATAATGTCCCGTTCCCGTTCAGTCAAAGTTGACAAAGCCCTTTCCACTTCTGTAGAAAGCGATTCGTTGATCAGTGTCCTGTCTGCGATTGGGGAATCATCATTGACCAATACATCCAGCAAACTGTTGTCTTCACCTTCAACAAAAGGAGCATCTACGGAAATATGCCGTCCGGATACCCTCAAGGTATCTGCTACTTTTTCGGCAGGTAAATCCAAAGAATCTGCCAATTCTTCAGGGGATGGGCGTCTCTCATTTTCCTGCTCAAACCGCGAAAATGCCTTATTAATCTTATTCAGAGAACCAACCTGGTTCAACGGCAAACGAACAATCCGGGATTGTTCCGCCAAAGCCTGCAGAATAGACTGACGAATCCACCAAACTGCATAAGAGATAAATTTAAATCCTCGTGTTTCGTCAAATTTTTCAGCTGCTTTAATCAAGCCCAAATTTCCTTCATTAATAAGGTCCGGCAAACTCAATCCCTGATTCTGGTATTGCTTAGCCACGGAAACAACAAACCTCAGGTTCGCTCTCGTCAATTTTTCAAGTGCTTTCTGATCCCCCTTCCTGATGCGCTGTGCCAGCTCAACTTCCTCTTCCACGGTAATCAAATCCTCTTTACCGATTTCCTGCAAATACTTGTCCAGAGATGCACTCTCCCTGTTGGTTATTGATTTTGTGATTTTTAGTTGTCTCATACTATCTTTTATATACCACTGCAAACGTCCTGCAAAGGTATGGTTTTTTATTCATTTACCAATTTGTTAATTTCACCATTATTCCGTTATTAACATTTTTTAATTCAGCATAGAAAAAGCGAAATATTCTACTCTCCCCTTGGGACTCACCGCAGTTACGAAAACACCTTCATCCCCAACAGCCTTGACAGCCCTTTCCAAATCTTCTCCGTCATATATCACAGAGTCATTTATTTTAACAATAATATAACCTTCTGACAATCCTGCTGCCTTGAACTTTCCATTCCGAAGCTCTTTAATTTTTACCCCTTTATTCAGACGGTAGCGATAGCGTTCTTGTTGGGTCAGAGGTTCAACCTTGGCTCCGAGGATACCGAAATTACTCTCAATAGCCATATCTCCATAGGAATTCTGCAATACAATATCTATCACTTTTTCATTTCCGTCACGAACCAACGTAAACTGGACGGTATTCCCCGGAGCATATTTGGCCAACTGTTCCTGAAATTCAGGAGTAGTTTTTACTTCATATCCGTTGATCTTCTGAATCACATCCCCAACTTTCAAACCAGCTTTTTCTGCTGCACCCCCTCTCAACACTTCTCCGACATAGATTCCATACTGAGCCTTTACTTTCATCTCTTCAGCAGCTGCCGGGGTCAGTTCACCCATACGGATACCAATCACAGCCCGCTGAACTTTACCATACTCCTTCAGATCACCGACTACTTTCCGGGCAACATTCACAGGAACTGCAAAAGAATAACCGGAGTAACTACCCGTAGGCGACTGTATAGCAGTATTAATTCCAATCAATTCTCCCCGGGCATTAACCAAAGCACCTCCGCTATTGCCAGGATTCACTGCAGCATCTGTCTGTAAAAAAGATTCCAGATTCATCTTACCTCCCAATTCACGGGCCTTTGCACTGATAATACCAGCAGTCACCGTAGAGGTCAAATTATAGGGATTACCTACGGCCAATACCCATTCGCCCAAAACAACATCATCCGAATTCCCATATTCTATAGGTTGCAAACCCTTGGCATCTATTTTAAGAAGCGCAATATCTGTATTGGGATCCGCACCGATAACTTTGGCTTCAAACTGCCGTTTATCATTCAGAGTAATTTTAATCATATCACTTCCATTAATCACATGATTATTAGTGATAATATACCCGTCTTCCGAAATAATTACTCCGGACCCAATCCCCATGTTCCGCGGAACCTCCCGGACTTGCGGCTGAGCACCAAACCAAAATTCAAACGGATTCCCGTAATATACTTTCCCCATCTGTACTGTATTTACATTCACAACTGCAGGGACTGACTTTTTGGCAGCCATTCTCAGATCAACACTTCC
>CAJMQA010000082.1 GCA_905215395.1 uncultured bacterium
GGAGTGCTTTTACCTGGGACACCGGATGTCTGGTGGCTACTGTGGAGGATAAGGTCAGTAACGGAGGGGTAAACACCCTGATGTTGAATGTTTCCTTTGCCTGCCACATGCCCGATTGTCTGGAAATGCCCTATAAACCGGCCATTATCGGTACTCACGAACCTGCTGAAGGAGAGAAACGCTGGCGGATGGGAGGAAACAGCTGCCTGGCCGGTGATTCCTACGGCGACTGGGCTTTTGACGGCGGACGTGAACCTCAGATCGGTGACCGCATCATTTTCCGCGATATGATTCATTACACTATGGTGAAAACCACCATGTTCAATGGGGTGACTCATCCCTCTATCGGTATTTATAATCCGGACAGCGGATTCCGTCTGGTCCGTAAATTCGGATACGAAGATTATAAAGGGCGGATGTCTTAGGGCTTCCGCCTTCTTTTTTTATTTACTAAAGATATTTCTTGGCTCGGTCGGGAAAAAGGTATATATTTGCAAATAATATTAAACGTAGATAATCAGCTCTTTGCTGAGATAAAATACGAACGTTTAATTTTGTAAAGTATAAATTGTTGAAAAAAGAATAAATAAAAAACAGGAACAGACTGACTTTAAGCATCTTATTTAAAAGTAAAAAAGGGAATAAAAGAAAATGGGGAACAACCGAATTAAACGTTGAAAAAGAAAGTGGACAGAATGATTGTATCCAAAATAGAAAAGCAGTTAAGTGAATATTGTTATGATTTTCCTTCTTTATGATGAAAACTCAATTGGTTAGTGTTGTTATTCCGGTTTATAATGCGGAAAAAACCATCATTGCTTGTCTTGATTCGGTAAATAATCAGACTTATCCTGATATTGAGATAATTGTTGTCAACGATGGTTCGACAGATCAGACAACAAAGCTATTGGAAGATTATCAGAATTTTTCGTTGAGGTCTGTCCGGATTTTTACTCAGAAAAATGCAGGGCCTTCTGTTGCGCGGAATTTTGGAATTTCTCTGGCGAAAGGTGAGTATATTGCTTTTCTGGATGCCGATGATCGGTGGGTAAATGATAAGATTGAAAATCAGTTGAAGGTTTTTGAGTCAGATTATTCGATAGGACTTGTTGCCGGACTGATTTCTGTCGGAAAAAGTGTAGGAGATAAAGAAAAGTTTGGAGTAAAACAGGTTAGTTTTAAAAAATTGATCTATAAAAATTATTTTGTGACTTCAACTGTTGTGTGTAAAAAAAGTAGTTTAAGTAACATTTGTTTTAATAATCTCCAAAAATATGCTGAAGATTATAGAGTGTGGCTGGAAGTTGCAGCTTCAGGTGTAAAATGTGTGGTATTGCAGCAATATGTTACTATTATGAATAATAAGCCTTTATATGGTTATGCGGGCTTATCTGCCAATTTATGGGCGATGGAGAAAGGAGAGATTGCTAATTTTGCATATTAAAAAAATGAAGATAAACTCAATGTTGCTTGTTATTGTGTTGCTTGTTTTTTTCCTTCTCTAAATTTATCCGACGCTTTTTAATAACTGTTTTAAGAAAACAGTTGAAGATAAATTTATTTTATTTTTAGTAAAATCATGTGATTATGCGGATATTTCATGTCATTACCCTGTCGTCTGTCGGTGGGGCACAGTCGGTTGTGGTGAATTTGGCAAATGCCCAGGTGGAGGAGAATGAGGTGTGGGGGATTTCGTCGGTGAGTGGGGAGGCTTGGAAAGCTTTGAAGCCGGAGGTGAAGGTTGTTGGAAGTCGGCAGTTGAGGCGGTCTATTGGTTGGAGGGATGTGATTGTGTTACTGAGATTGATTTATTATCGTTTAAAATATCGGCCGGATATAGTTCACCTCCATTCTTCGAAAATGGGAGCTTTGGGGAGAATAGCATTTTCACCTCGAAAGACTGTATATACAGTTCATGGTTTTGATTCGATTCGCGTTGCGAATCGTTTTTTTTTGCCGGTGGAAAAGGCTTTGAAGGGATGGTGCGCCTGGATTGTCGGAGTCAGCCGATATGATGAGAGGAATTTAATTGCAGAGGGGATTCGGAAGAGAGTGACTTATATATACAACGGAATTGATGATAGGTTGGTGGTAGATGTAGAGAAAGTGAATGCAGGGATTCGGGAAAAGATGGACTGGATCAAAGTACATTATGGCCGGGTGATTATGAGCATTGCCCGGGATGATGCTCCAAAACGAATCGATTTATTTATTGAGATTGCCCGTTTATTGCCAGAGCATGCTTTTGTGTGGATCGGCAATAGTGATGAGCATGTAAAGGGAGAAAACGTATTCCTGATGGGACAAATTCCCTTGGCGTGGCAGTTGCTGGATGGGCGGAATGGTTTTGCTGTGGAAAATAATGCAGAGGTTATGGGGGCGAAGATCAGTTATGTGCTGGAAGATGCCAAACGGTATGCAGAAATGGGACGGGCGGCCCGGCAAACTTATCTGGAAAAGTTTGCGGTGGAGCGGATGGTGGAGGGGTATGAACGGATTTACAAGGAGATTGTTGGTTGATTATGTGGTTTTTACTATCTTTGGTTCTGAATGTAAATTACTGTAAGTCATGGACGATAAAAATTATTCTTTGCCCGAAGAACCGGACGCTCGGAATCAGGTCAGTGAACCAGAAACAGCGTATTCTGTTCGGGATGACAATTTTGAGAAAGATTGGCAACGGGGGATGTCTGTCGATGAATTCAAAAAACGGATTTTTGATGAATTGAGAGCAGTTTATGAACAAAGCTGAGATTCTGATATTGCCGGAAGCCGATGAATTTCTGATGCTTCTTCCGGAAATATTATTAAAAAATGATTATTATACCTGGCGTAAATCGGCTGAGCGACTGGTTAATGATATTTTAGAGTTTATTCTGACGATTCCTAATATTCCTCATTATACTTTGACAGAAAAAGCTGCCAACTATTTCCGGCGTTATGGTTCGGATTTGCGTTATGTCTTTTTTATCCGGAAATCCAGTCCTAAAACGACTTGGTATGTATTCTTTTCTAAGTGTGGTAACCGTTACCTTATACGGTATATAACGAATAATCATAAAGACGGAGTATATATTCGTTGATGTTTAATTCCCATGTATTATATAGGGCAAGGGATCTCTATCGCTTGCTCTTTTTGTTTTTTTAATATCATTGCTATGAAAATCACCCTTGTCGGCGGTTCCGGTTTTGTCGGGACTCGTCTTATCAGTTTATTGCGTTTAGGCGGCGGTTATGAGTTGCAGAATATTGATAAACAGCAAAGTCATTTCTTCCCGGATATTACAGTGATTGGAGATGTCAGGGATAGGGAAAAATTGACAGAGTTTCTGAAAGGTACAGATTTGGTTGTATTGTTAGCGGCGGAACACCGGGATGATGTTTCGCCGCTTTCGCTTTATTACGATGTGAATGTCGGTGGGATGCAGAATACGCTGGCAGCTATGGAGGCGAATGGGGTGAAACGGATTGTATTTACCTCTTCCGTGGCCGTGTATGGATTGAATAAGAAGAATCCGGATGAGGAACATCCGAAAGATCCGTTCAATCATTACGGGAAGAGCAAGTGGCTGGCGGAGATGGAGCTGGAGAAATGGTACCGGGAACATCCGGACTGGAATGTGAATATTTTGCGGCCAACGGTGATCTTCGGGGAACGGAACCGGGGGAACGTGTATAATTTACTCCGGCAGATTTCCGGTGGGAAATTTCTGATGGTTGGCAAGGGTAATAATCAGAAATCAATGGCTTATGTGGGAAATATTGTTGCCTTTATCAAGTTTCTGATAGAGGATAAAGAGGAGGAATATAATGTTTATAATTATATAGACAAGCCGGATTTTACGATGAACGAGTTGGTGGGGCATGTGAGTAAAGTTTTGAATAAGCATATTCCGATGACGCATTTCCCCTATTGGCTCGGTATGCTGGGCGGTTATGGGTTTGATATACTGGCTTTCCTGACCAGGAGGAAATTGACTGTCAGTTCGGTGCGGGTGAAGAAATTTTGTGCGACAACAAAGTTTAATGCTTCGAAAGTATTGACAACGGGTTTTAAGGCTCCCTACACTTTGGGTGAGGGGTTGGCCAAAACATTGGAATTTGAGTTTGTACACCCGCGAGCCGATGATATTACGTTTAAGAGTGAGTGAGGATTAATTTTATTTTTGAAGATATGAAACATGAGGAATCAGGATATTCGGAAAAGATAAAAACAGCGAAAACATTGTTTGATGAATATGTCGTCGATATCTCTGAAGTGGAAAAGAGGGAAAGGTGTGCCGAAATACGGCAAGAATTGCGAGAACTCAGTATTCCGTTGATGAGAAAGATGAATATTGATTTTCCCGGGGTGCTTCTGTGCCTGCTTGACATTTACGAAATCACCCGCGACGAAGCCATGCTTCAGGAGGTGCTGGACGTTGTGAGCGGAAATATGGAACAATTGGAGGTATCGGCTGATTCGGTGAGGTTGCTGGCGTATTGTTATTATTACGTGGAGGAGGAGGAATGTGCAGAGAGGGCGGGGAAGATGCTGCGGGAATTGATGGAGGAGGCAGGGGAAAAGCCTTCAGCGGAGTTGACGGAAGCTTTGGACATTTACCGGGAGTTTACCGGAGATACTCAGGATTGGAAATAGAATACTTTTCTTAAAATCACCTTTAACAGGATAATACAGTCTGTTTCACAAGAAGCAGGTAAGGATACATCATTCAGAAGACTTTAGGAAAGCCCCTTCGGGGGCGGAAATGGTGTGTCTTTACTTTTCGATATGGTTCGTATAGTTTTATAATTGAAATTCCATATATTAGTTTGTTGGATGAATAGATTTGTAAAAAACTTGAACTGAGTGTATATATTATTTATTAACGAAAAAACTGAAAATTATGGGAACAATGAAAACGCCCGGCGTTTATATAGTTGAAAAGAACGCCTTTCCCAATTCAGTGGTTGAAGTTGCGACCGCAGTTCCGGTCTTTATCGGCTATACCGATAAGGCAATCGACGGAACCACTTCTTTATTGAATAAGCCTAAAAGGATTATTTCGATGGGGGAATTTCATAATTATTTTGGTTTGGCGCCCGTTTTGAAATTTAGGATTGAAGATGGGCTAGCAGAGGCTGAGACAGGTAAAGAGATTCTGAACGTAAAGATTACAGATTCGAAAGCTTACCACATCACATTGCCCCCTTTTTACAATTTGTATTACAATATGTTGTTGTTTTATGCTAATGGTGGCGGAGCCTGCTATGTGGTGTCGGTTGGAAAATATAGTGATAGTTCAGGTCCTCAGTTAAAGGCATTGAAAGATGGGATTATTCCTTTGTTGAAAGAGCAGGAGCCTACGATGCTGGTGATTCCGGAAGCTGTAAATTTGTCTCAGGAAGATTGCTCTGCTTTACAACAGGAGATGCTGAAACATTGCGGATATGATATGAAGAACCGTTTTGCGATCCTGGATGTCTGGAACGGAAGGAGCCTGGAGAAGGACTCCGTGAAGAATTTCTGGGAGAATGTCGGTGGAAACTTCCTGGCTTTCGGAGCCGCTTATTTCCCCTGGATAAAGTGTTCTGTTGTGTCTGCTTCGGATTTATCTTATGAAAATATTGCCGGGTGGGATGATTGGGTGGTTCGGGTTGCTGAAAAGATGGACGGAAACGATAAGCTGGAAGGGAGTCTGAAAACTTTGATCAGGCGTTTTAGTGAAGATCTTGCCGGAGAGGTGGAAGACGGGAAAGGAAATCCTGTTATGCGTCCCCGTACCGATACGGAGAAGGCTATGCTGCGTGACAATTTGCATGCTGCTTTATTACAGAATTGGGGAGTGTATCGGATTTTGATGGAAGTGATCCGTGAGCGTTTGAATCTATTGCCTCCCTCGGCAGCGATGGCTGGGATTTATACGATGGTGGACAATACCCGGGGGGTGTGGAAGGCTCCGGCAAATGTTTCGGTAGCAGGTGCCGTTATGCCGTCGGCGAATATAACGAATGAAGAACAGGAAGATCTGAATGTCCCGGTGAACGGTAAAGCTATCAACGTCATTCGTTTTTTTGTCGGTGAAGGTATAAAGGTTTGGGGAGCACGGACATTGGACGGTAATTCCTTGGATTGGCGCTATATCAATGTCCGGAGAACTATGATTTTTCTGGAAGAATCGGTGAAAAATGCAGCCCGTGCATATGAATTTGAGCCTAACGATGCAAATACCTGGATGAATATAAAGAGTATGATCGAGAATTTTCTCCGAGGAGTCTGGAAAAGGGGCGGATTGGCAGGCACTTCGCCTGAAAGTGCTTTTAGTGTGCATGTCGGACTCGGGGATACAATGACTCCTGAAGATATTCTGGAGGGTATTCTGAGAGTGACTGTACTGGTGGCTATTTTACGTCCGGCAGAGTTTATCGAGATCACCTTCCAGCAACAGATGCAGGAAAGTTAAGAGCGGATTGTTATAAATGAACATTAAAAAATTAGAGTTATGGCAGATGATGGAGCAAGTCAAAATGCAGTGTGGCCGTTGCCCGCGTTTTATTTTAAAGTAGAAATTGAAGATGTGGCAGCTTTGTCCTTCAAGGAGGTATCGGGACTGGAGATAGAGACCGAGCCGATAGAGTACCGGGCAGGGGATAGTCCTAATTTTTCGAAGATTGCTATGCCCGGGATGAGAAAGAGTGGTAAGATCACTTTGAAAAAGGGGATTTTCAAGTTGGATAACAATTTCTGGAACTGGATCAATGAGACGAAGCTGAATACAATCAAGCGGCGTGCAGTGACAATCAGTTTACTGGACGAAGCAGGTGCCCCCACTATGGTGTGGAAGGTAGCTAATGCCTGGCCCTGTAAACTGAGCACGGACGGGTTTAAATCCGATGTAAATGAAGTCACGATTGAAACACTTGAGCTTAACTATGAAGGGATAACCATAGAAAATAGCTAATGAGTTTTGCTTTGTAATTTGACTTTTACTCTTCCCTGTTTTGGGTATACGTGCGCCATTTTTCTATCAGTTGTTGCATGTCAGCAGGGATTTCCGAATCGAAGGACATACGCTTGCCTGTCGTGGGATGCTCGAAGCCCAGGGTTTTGGCGTGGAGGGCTTGGCGTGGACAGATTTCAAAGCAGTTGTTGACGAATTGTTTGTATTTGGTGAAGGTGGTGCCTTTCAGAATTTCGTTTCCACCATATTCCTTGTCATTGAACAGGGGATGTTTGATGTATTTGAAATGAACTCGGATCTGGTGGGTACGGCCGGTTTCGAGTATACATTCCACGACGTTGACATATCCGAGTCGTTCCAGTACGCGGTAATGGGTGACAGCGTGTTTGCCATAACTTCCGTCCGGGAAGCAGGTCATCACCTTGCGGTTGGTGAGATTGCGGCCGACGTGACCTGTGATGGTACCTGTATCGCTTTCCATATTCCCCCAGCATACGGCTACATATTTCCGGTCGGAGGTTTTGTTGAAGAATTGGAGTCCCAGATGGGTTTTGGCTTTTTCTGTTTTGGCGATCACCAGAAGCCCGGAAGTATCCTTATCAATGCGGTGGACTAGACCGGGGCGGGGATCGTTGGCTTTGAACAGGGGATTGCCTTTCAGATGCCAGGCCAGAGCGTTGACAAGTGTGCCGGTATAATGTCCGTAAGAAGGGTGTACTACCATCCCGGCCGGTTTATTGACTACCATCAGGTCATCATCCTCATAAACGATTTCCAGGGGGATATTCTCGGGAATGATCTCGATTTCCCGGCGGGGATAAGACATCACTACCGAAACAATATCTTTGGGCTTTACTTTGTAACTGGATTTTACAGCTTTTCCGTTGACGAGGATATTACCGGCATCGGCGGCTTCCTGGATTTTGGTCCGGGAGGCATTAGGCAAACGTGCCATCAGAAACTTATCGATGCGTAGTAAAGTCTGACCACTATCGGCTTCTATGCGATGGTGCTCAAACATTTCCTGCACTTGTCCCTCTTCTTCTTCTCCGAATAATTCTTCTTCCTCTGATACGTCAACCATAGTTTGTTTATTCTGTAACCATTAATGAATCCAAGGCTGCAATTTTGTTTTTTTCTAGAGTGATAAAGAACTTTACGAAACTACCGGCTTCGATAATTTCCTCAGGAGCTGGTTCCTGATTGTATATCACAGCGGAATAGGTTGCATTTTTATTGCTGATACTGGCATCCGGGATCACTTCTCCTATGTTGAGATAATTTTTCCGGAGTATATTCATTGCTTCCTGTACTTTTTTACCCAGCAAATGAGGCATGACGATATTATTGCTGCCGTTACCGCTTCCCAGTATAATGTCAATTGTGGCTCCTTTGGTTATCAGGCTACCCGGACTGACTGGTTTTTCATTGTGTTTCAGATCAAGCACCAGATTTTTGAATTCTGAGGGGGCATATTCAATGCGTCCGATTTTAAATCCCCGGCTTTCGAGGGTTTGTATGGTTTGCCGGTAGGCAGAATTCTGCAGATTCGGAAAAACAATTTTCTCCGGATTACGGGCATTGATGGTTAAATAAATCAGACGGTTTTCTTTCACGTGTGAACCGGGTGCCGGAGATTGCTCCAGAATTGTACCGGGGGCTGCCGTCTCGTCGTATAAAGAATCAATGATTTGTACCCTCAATCTCTGGCGTGTAGCTGTATTGATAGCCTCGTCAGTGGTCAGCGCATAAAATGCCGGTACGGAAATGATATATCCGTGTTGTGTATAGGAATCCAGTCGGGACAGGACATAATATCCGATGATCCATACCAGAACGATTGCTATGACTAAATTTAGCAATAAGAATTTGATTTTTGCAGAAAAAATTTTCATCTGTATAATTTTAATGTACAGCTCAGTTTTAAACCTGAAATGCCAGTTTGCAAAAATAGCTCAGATTTTTAAATTATCTACTATTTTTTCTAATTTTGCTGCTTACTAATATGGATAGCTATGCTTAGACTATTGTTTCTTTTGTTTGTATTGTTAATGAGTGCCGGACTTTCGGGACAAAATGTCACTATAAAAAAGTCTTCTGATATTGTTGTGATCCGGGGGAAAAGTTATTATCTGCATACTGTTCAACCCGGACAGACCCTGTTTTCTATTTGTAAGGCTTATGGGATTACAGTGGATGAGATAAAAGCTTTAAATGACAAGAAAGATAATAATTTAAGCTTATATGAAGTGTTGAAAGTTCCTTATACAGAGCCTTTTGTACAACAGGATAAACAATTCTATTATCACAAGGTTGTGAAGGGGGAGACACTGTATTCCATTTCCCGGAAATATGACATAAAACCTAAGAAAGTATTGAAATTCAATGAGGCATATTCCCACAATGAGCCTTTGGCTGTCGGAACTGTGATCCGGTTGCCTTTGAAGGAGATCAATTTATCTGTTATAAATAAGGAAGTTGCGATTGTACCGGAAAAACAACCGGAAACAGTTGTTTCGGATCCTGTTGTTTCAGAAGTTCCCCGCAAGGAGAAAACAGGACTGGAAGCAGAGAGACCGGTTCAGGTGCAAGAGTTAGTGTATGAAGAGAAAACGAGGATTCCGGAATATATTTCCGAAGTTGTATATCCTGTTGACCCTTTTGTTAAGATAGCTTTGATGTTGCCCTTTTCTGCAAAAGATTATCCTGCTTTTACGGATACACTGAATTACAAACCTGATGTTCAGATTTCGGCCCGTTCCGAGCAGTTCTTGTCCTTTTACGGGGGAATATTGCTGGCAGTGGATAGTCTGAAAAAAAGAGGATACAAAATTGATTTACATGTTTACGATACAGAGCGGAATGCCGAAAAAATGTATGGGCTTGCCGGGGAAATAAATCAGTTGCATCCTGACCTGATTATAGGACCGGTATACGGTTCTGTTTACAGGACCCTGTCAGAAAATCTGCTGAATAAAAATATTCCGGTGATTTATCCGTTGTCTTCCAGGAGCGAAAGTTTCGGAGTTTATCAGAATTATATCCAGGTGAATCCTTCATCCGGGACTTTGACTTCGGTTATGGCAGATTGGTTGCAGGAACAGACGAATCAGGCCAATCTGGTCTGTATAGATTTTAAACCGTCGAATGACTATAGTCAGACAGATGTCACTGAACAACAGGTTTTCAAAGAACGGATGACAAAGATTTCGGGTATGAACTTTTTTAATTGGGATGCTGTGGAGTTTCCGTTGGATTCCTTAAGGACGTTGCTGTTGCCTGACCGGGAAAATATTCTGGTATTACCAGCTTCGAAAGAAACGACAGTGAGTAAGATACTGCCTTCTCTCTCTGCGCTTGCCGATGGCTACCGGATCACTGTTGCCGGGCTTCCGGAGTGGCAAACCTTTACCTCTGTGGATCATGAGGCTTTTTATAAACTGAACACTAAAATTTTTACCTATAGTTATGTTGATAATACAACCCCGGCGGCTAAGCAAGTGGCGGAGAATTACCGGAAATATTTTTATACAGAGCCGAACAGCCTGGTTTATAAAGCGTTTGATATGGGGCTTTATTTTATAGATTTGGCAGTCCGTTACCGGGACAGAACATTGGAGGCTTTGGAATATTATCCGGGAAACGGGGACTTCTCCAGGTATCGATTTGAAAAACGCGGAGATAAGGCAGGTGTTGAAAATCGTGCTTTTTATATCGTTAATTTCGGTTCTGATTATCGTTTGAAAATCGAAAATCTGAAATAAGGTCTGTAACTTGTCTGTAGCTATTTGAGTATAAACCATAAATGGTTTATAAATAATGGATATGGCAAAATTTGATGAATTGATCCAGGGGGATACTCCCGTATTGGTGGATTATTTTGCGGCTTGGTGCGGTCCTTGTAAAATGATGCATCCGATTCTGGAAGAGTTGAAAAAAGATCTTGGGAATAAAGTGAAGATTCTCAAAGTAGATATAGATGCTCCTGCTAACCGGCCTCATGTAAATGCCTGTCAGATACAAGCTGTCCCGACGCTGATATTATTCAAATCCGGAGAAATGGTCTGGAGGCAAAGCGGAGCGGTTCCGGCTTTACAATTGCGGCAAATCCTGGAAGAATATCTCCGGTAATTAAAAGTGCGGAAATATTTTCATTCTTTCGGTATTTTTCCGGGGGGAGAAGAATAACATTGCTCGAAATATCTCTGTATGTTTGTATTGTTTAAAATTGAAACAAACAAATCTGAAAATGGAGAGATTCGAAAGAATCTGACAATTATGAAAACAGGTAAAACCGAATTGTCCTGACCGGAGTATGGGGCAGATGAGTTTTTTATTTTACAGGGAAAAACAGGAGGTGCGCATAATAGGAGACGGATATGTGTTGCGTGAATTCAGTTATTCGGATTGTGAATCTTTGGCAGCGAATGCTAATAATAGCAAGATCTGGAATAATCTGATGGACAATTGGTTGATTTTTATTATTTTGCCCCGCTTCGGGAAGAAGAAGGGATTGAAATGAATTGAGATAAAATGTTGGAAACCGAAACTTTTTTTTACGGAAAAGGTATATATGTGCAGTTGGAAATGCCCGGGCCGTTTTGACACTATATCGTAAGTTATATCTATCATCTTTGAATTCAGTAGAATATTGAGTGAAATGTGGCTCAGGAGCTTCCGATAACCATTGTTACCTGGAAAGGGACACATTGTTAAATACAGAGTTTGAGGTTGAAAATATTTATAACTAAAACGATTGAATTATGGAAGATTTTTGGGCATTGATTAAAGGTGAACGTCCTGTTTTTGTTGTTTTTTATGCGACATGGTGTCCGCATTGCCGGAAGATGTTGCCGATCATAAAAAAACTGGAAGAAAAAGAGGAGCTCACCGTATGGCGTTGTGATATTGATGATGAAAGTAAAAAAAAGTTGATAGACTACTATCAGGTACAGACAGTTCCCC
>CAJMQA010000083.1 GCA_905215395.1 uncultured bacterium
GGTAATGCACAGGCACCGCAAGGAGAGGAAGACAGTATCTTTGTAAAGTCGGATTATAAATTATTGAAAGTTGAGCTCCGTAAAATATGTTACATAGAGGGATTAAAGGATTATGTCAAGATTTATCTGGAAGATGCTTCCCAGCCTATCGTATCGCTGATCAGTATGAAATCGCTGGAAGAACTCCTTCCGTCCTCTTCCTTTATACGGGTACATCGTTCTTATATCGTCAATCTGGATCAGATCAGGATGATTGAGCGCAACCGTATCGTTTTCGGGAAAAACTATATACCTGTTTCCGATTCTTATAAAGATAAATTTACAGATTTCCTGAACAGGAAGACTGTTAAATGAATTATGGGTATTAGAATAAAAAACGACCGGAGCAAATCCGGTCGTTTTTATTTATTTCAGTCCGCTTCGTTCAAGCAGGGCATCCACTGTGGGTTCCTGTCCGCGGAAGCGTTTGTACAGTGTCATGGGATGTTCGGAGCCTCCTTTTTCCAGAATATTTTTCCGGAAGGATGTTGCGGTTTCCTGATCGAATATTCCTTTCTGCTTGAATACCGAAAAAGCATCTGCATCCAGAACTTCAGCCCATTTATAGCTGTAATAGCCGGCGGCATAGCCTCCTCCGAAGATATGTCCGAATCCGGTAGAGAAACAGCTGCTGTCTACCGGAGGAAATGATTCTGTCGGTCCCATTGCCCGCATTTCAAAGTCTTGTACAGATTCCGATACCGGTTCTGTAACAGAATGCCAGGCCATATCGACAATACCGAAGCTCAGTTGCCGGTCGCTTTGATAGCCGCTTTGGAAATTGGCAGCATCGTGTATTTTGGTAATGTATTCCTGGGGGATCTTTTCTCCGGTCTGATAGTGTACAGCCCAGGTGTCCAGCCATTCTTTTTCCAGTGCCCAATTTTCCATGATTTGTGAAGGCAGTTCTACAAAATCCCGGTAAACATTGGTACCTCCGGTGGAATTATAGGTACATTGCGATAACATTCCGTGCAGGGAATGTCCAAATTCGTGCAGGAAAGTGGTTACTTCGTCGAAAGTCAGCAAAGAAGGTTTGGTGGCTGTCGGTTTGGTGAAGTTCATTACAATGGAAACCAGAGGACGAATGTCCTTACCCTCTTTTTTGTGCTGGCCACGGAATTCAGTCATCCATGCGCCACCTCCTTTGCTTTCGCGCGGGAAAAAATCGGTGTACAGAATGGCCAGGAAATCTCCGTTACCGTCATGTACTTCAAAAGTTTTTACGTCTTCATGATATTTGGGAATATTGCTGACTTCTTTAAAAGTCAGGCCATACAATTTGTTGGCTAATCCGAATACCCCTTCCTGAACATTTTCCAGTTTGAAATAGGGTTTCAGCATTTCATCGTCCAGGTTGTATTTCTCTTGTTTCAGTTTGTTGGAATAGTAGGTCCAGTCCCAACGTTGCAGTTCTCCCTGGAAGCCATTGCGGCGGGCAAAGTCCTCAACCTCTTTTTTCTCAGCCAATGCATGCGGATGTGAGGCGGACAACAGTTCTGACAGGAAGGTATTCACGGCTTCCGGAGTTTGAGCCATACGGTCGGTCAGTACGTATTCTGCATAGGTATTGTATCCTAAAAGGCGGGCTTTTTCGAGTCGCAGGGCAACTATTTTTTTGATAATCTCTTTGTTATCGTATTCGTTTCCGCGGTTGCCACGTGAAGAGTAGGCCCGGTACATTTTTTCGCGTAATTCCCGGTTGTCACTGTATTTCATAAACGGAATATAGCTGGGGGCGTGCAAAGTGAATACCCAGCCTTCCAGTCCTTTCTCTTTGGCAGTCATGGCAGCCATTTCAACAGCGCCTTCAGGAAGTCCTGAAAGATCGTTTTTATCGGTAATGTGGAGGGTGAAATTGTTGGTTTCTGCCAGATCGTTTTCATCGAACTTCAGGCCCAGTTGGGAGAGTTCCATAGATATTGCCCGGAAACGTTCTTTGGCTTCGCCTTCCAGATTTGCTCCTCCGTTGATGAAGGAGTTCCATGTATCCTCGAGTAAGGTTTGCTGTTCCTGATTTAGTTGCAGCTGCTCTTTATTTTCATTGATTTCCTTTACTCTGGCAAAGAGCCGGGGATTCATGTAAATACTGTTACTGTATCCGGTCAGCTTGGGTGATACACGCTGAGCCACTTTTTGCATTTCCTCGTTGGTACAAGCTGAGTTGAGGTTAAAAAATACAGATGAAATGGTATTTAATTTTTCACCGGCCTGATCAAGGGCAACAATAGTGTTATCGAAATCAGGTTTCGCATCTGAAACGGCGATCTGATTAATTTCCTGTTGTGCTTCCGTAATTGCCTGATCGAAGGCCGGTTCGTAATGTTCTGTCCGGATTTTTTCGAAAGGCGGGGTTTGATAGGGGGTGTTAAAAGTTTCCAGCAATGGATTGTCTCCCTTTTTTTCCTGACAGGAGCCCAGTAATAGAATAAATGCTGTCATATAAAATGTCTGTTTCATGAAATAATTTTTTAATGAATAATGGGGCCTTCAGGCCGGATTATTTTCAGGTTACGAAGTTAGCAATAATTTATGGTATAAGATTGGCTGAGTCTCAGCAGAGTTCAAATAAATTTGATACTGCGCTTAACATGCGTTATATTTGCATGGATGAACGAAGCTGAAAACAATCGGTTAATAGCCTTCCGGCAGGGAAGTGAGCAGGTGTTCCGTTATTACTACGAACAGTATTACCATGCTCTGTGCCTGGCTGTCCGGCGGATTGTAAAGGAAGAAACCCATATGCATGATATTGTTCAGGATGCTTTTGTTGTTTTGTGGAAATCCCGGGAAGGGATAGAATCGGAATTGCATCTGAGAATGTTTCTTTATCAGGTGATCCGCCATCGTTGTTTCAACTATCTGAAGAGTAAGTCGGTGGAGGAAAAGTATATCAATGAGCGGATGATTGTGGCAGAAGAAAGTGATTTTACTAATTTAGTCGTGGAAGAAGAGGTCCACCGTCTGGTGATTCAGGAAATTGAAGCTCTGCCGGAAGAACAGAAAAAAGTGGTATACCTTCATCTGGAAGGGAAAAATAATATGGAAATAGCAGAAATTCTGAAAGTTTCAGTGAATACGGTGAAAACTCACAAATCCAGAGCCCGTAAAACTCTGAAAAATAAATTCGATAATCTTTTCATTCTCATCGTTTTATTAGGGTTATAAAAAATAATTTTCATTTTTTTTGAACTTCTTGTCATTCTCTGACACGGATTAGTTGTAGTATATATAAAATACATCTATGAAAGAGTATGCAGACATAGAACGGAAAATATCTTTGATCAAAGGGTATCTGGATGGTGAATTATCCGGTGTGGAAATGGCCGAATTGCAGTCGTGGTTGCAAAATTCAGAAAAAAACCGGGAAATTTTCCGGAGGATCCGGGATCGGAGGTTATTATTGAAAAAATTACATTTCTACCAGCAACAAGAACTGGAAACGGATTGGAAGGTGATTTGCCGGAGGACTTCTGTAAAACGTCACCGGTCGTTGTATTTGCAGCTTGCCCGTTATGCAGCAGTTTTTATAGGTTTATTGGCAGCTGTTTTGATATTTCTGGAGCGGTCGGGGAAAGATGTGACCGTGCCATTGGCACAAATGTCCGCAGATTCCATACACCCGGGTTATAAACAGGCTTATATTGAATTGGTCAGCGGGGAAAGAATTTTATTGGGGGATAGTCTGAACCGGATGGTAAAAGATGTTGACGGGGCAAAGATGATTGAAGGGCAAGAGGGGCTTGTGGTAGAGAGTGATTCCTGCAAATCAGTTCCTGCAGATATTGCCTGCAACCGGATAGTAGTTCCCCGGGGAGGAGAATATCAGATGACCTTATCCGACGGAACCCGGGTTTGGTTGAATTCTGATTCGAAACTGGAATTTCCGGTTCATTTCCGTGGAAAAGAAAGAGTGGTACGTTTGAATGGGGAGGCTTATTTTCAGGTAAAACGGAATGAGGCGATGCCGTTTAAGGTGATGGTGGATCAAATGGAAGTAAAAGTGTTGGGTACCTCTTTTGATATTTATGCCTATGATGAAGAAGTCCGGACCACTTTAGTAGAAGGGGCTGTGAAAGTCACTTTAGAAGGGGAGTCGTACCGGCTTGTACCCGGAGAACAGGCGCATGTGAAAGGAGGAAAGGTAGAGGTGGGGAAAGTGGATGTGTATGAATGTATTGCCTGGAAAGAAGGAAAATTTGTTTTCAGGGACAAGCGTCTGGAGGAGGTATTAGAGATACTGGGGCGCTGGTATGATCTGGAAATATTTTACCAGAATCCGGAAGTGAAAAATCTGCATTTTACCGGAAATATCCTGCGTCATGCATCTATCGATGAAGTTTTGAAATTTCTGGCACATACGCAGCTGGTGCGTTTTGATGTCCGCGGAAGAACAGTGATTGTATCCCAGTAAAAATAAAGACCACCGGAAACTGGTCCTTTCCGGCGGTCCCATTAAACGATAATGTGTTTAATCTATTAAGAACAAATTTATGAAAAAAAATCGAAAAAAGTGGTTCCCTGAAGAATCTCTTCCCGGAAAATTTTTAAGAGCGATGAAACTAACTTTATTTCTATGTTGTGTGGGGATGTTACAGGTCTCCGCAATGTCCTATGCTCAAAACGGAACGGTAAGTATCCGGGTGAAGCAAACTGCTGTTACTGAGATTTTTCAAATCATAGAGTCGCAGAGCGGATATACTTTTGTATATAACAATGAGCAGGTGAACCGTCTGAAGCCTGTTTCCATAGACGTTATCGATGCACAGATAAGCAGTATACTGGATGAATGTCTGGCTGGTTCCGGACTAAAATATGATTTGGTGGAAAAAGTCATAGTGATCCGTCAGGGGAATAGTTTGCCACAGGCTGCAATCAGTATCCGGGGGACTGTGAAAGATAAAGAAGGAATGCCTTTACCCGGCGTTTCGGTTTTTATAAAAGGGACGACCATAGGAGTGGCTACCGGTATTGATGGTGATTTTAAGATCGATATGCCTGAAACTGAAAATATTGTTTTGATATTTTCTTTTGTGGGCATGGAAAAACAGGAGGTAAGATATACGGGGCAGAAAGTTATTCATGTCATTTTGAAGGAAGATGCTACTGAAATGGAAGAGGTGGTGGTGAACGGTTATTTTACTAAGAATAAAGACAGTTTCACCGGAACAGCTGTTACTGTCACTAAAGAGGAGTTGTCAAAAGTGTCTTCCAACAACCTGATCAGTGCTTTACAGGTTTTTGATCCTTCATTCCGTTTGCAGGAGAATATAAATAACGGCTCCAATCCCAATAACCTTCCGGATTTCCGGATCCGCGGTAATTCCGGATTCGGTGCAGAAGGCTTGTCTGAAGCGAAATTGAAAAACGATCCGAATTTGCCGACGTTTATTCTGGATGGTTACGAAGTTAAGGTAGAAAAGATTTTTGACCTGAATATCGACCGGATAGAAAGTGTGACTATCTTAAAAGACGCATCAGCTACAGCTATTTATGGTTCCCGCGCAGCCAACGGAGTTGTGGTGGTAACAACCAAAGCGCCGGAGCCGGGGGAGTTAAAAGTTTCCTATAATCTGACTATGACGGTGACTGCTCCGGATCTTTCCGATTATAATCTGCTGGATGCTGCCGGAAAATTAAAGGCTGAAGAGATGTCCGGTTTCTATAAATCCTCTGATCTTTTTTCGCAGCAGAATCTGGATAAAGATTATGCGTATCGTCTGAACAACGTATTGAGGGGTGTGAATACCTATTGGTTATCACAACCTTTGGAAACAGCTGTAGGGCATAAACATTCCCTGTATGTGGAAGGGGGAGATAAAAGTGTACGTTACGGAATAGACCTGAATTATCAGGGAAATCCGGGAGTGATGAAGAAATCTTCGCGCGACCGTTTAGGAGTAGGTTTTCTGTTATCTTATAATCTGAAAAATAAGTTATTGTTCCGGAATAAACTGTCTGTGGATAAAGTGAAGTCGAAAGAGTCGCCTTACGGTTCGTTCAGTGAATTTACCAAAGCGAATCCTTATTATCCCACTCACGATGAGAACGGAAAGCTGATCAAGCAATATCCGCAACATTTGTCAACAAGTTACCGGATATTAAATCCTCTGTATGAAGCCCAACTGAACCACAAGGATCAGACGGAATATCTGGAAGTGACGAATAATTTTGATTTGGATTGGTTTATCAATGAGAATTTCCGTTTGAAGGGACGTGTTTCTTATACAGAAAGGAATGATAAAAAAGAAAAATTTATCGACCCGGAGTCTAATCGTTTTGAAAAGCAGGAGTATCAGGAGGGTGAAGGTGTGCTGAAAAAAGGGGAAGCTTATAGTTTCAATGAAAAGAGCAGCAGCGTGGATGCTAATGTGGTACTGACTTACAATCAGCAGTTGGGGAAACATTTCCTGAACGGAGCCCTAGGGGGTAACCTGATTCAGAATAAGTTTGCAAACGAGTCCTATAGTGTGATCGGTTTTCCGGCCGGAAATATGGATTATGTTTCTTTTGGTAAGGAATTTAAAAATCAGGCTCCTGAAGGAGAGGAGGGATTGTCGCGTCTGGCAGGTGCTTTCCTGAACCTGAGTTATACTTATAACAATGTGTATTTGCTGGATGTATCGGGACGTCTGGACGGTTCTTCGCAGTTTGGGAGTGAGAAGCGTTATGCCCCTTTCTGGTCGGCGGGTATTGGCTGGAATATACACAATGAGAAGTTTTTTGAAGGGACTAAAGGTATTGTCAATCACTTGAAGATAACGGCTAATATGGGGCAGACCGGAAAAGCTTCTTTTTCGGCCTATGAGGCTCAGAATGTATTTGAATATTATAAAGGACAATGGTATGCCGGAGGTTTGGGAGTAACCCTGAAAACTCTGGGAAATCCGGATTTGAGGTGGGAGAAGACCAATAATTACGATGTAAATTTTGAAATCCAGTTCCTGAACGGATTGATCAGCGCTACGGCTAATTATTACATCAAACAGACCAAGGATTTATTGACTGATTTCACTTTGCCTTTGTCCAATGGCTTTGAGTCATACCGGGACAATATGGGACAGCTGGACAACCGGGGGTACGAGGTGTCTTTGCGTGGTTTTCTGTTTCGCCGGAATGATTTGACAGTCAATTTGTTCGGTACCCTGGCGCACAATAAGAATGAAATCAAAAAGATTTCCAATTCCCTGAAGGCTATAAACGACGCTATAGATAAGGAGGAAGACGAATATGAACCTCCCCGGGGAGAACGGTTTGAGACGGCTAAGCCCCGTGTACAGTTTAAAGAAGGTGAGTCGACCACTACTATTTATGCAGTCCGTTCTTTGGGAATCAATCCGGTAGATGGACGGGAGGTATTTCTGGACCGGAACGGAAAGGTTACCTATGATTGGAAAGCTTCAGATAAGATGGCCTGTGGAGATACAGAACCTAAGTTTTCCGGTGCTTTCGGACTGAATGCCGACTACAAGGGCTTTAATCTGAGTGTTAGTTTTCTGTACCAGTTTGGCGGACAGATTTACAATCAGACGCTGGTTGACCGGGTTGAAAATGCCCAGATCCGTTACAATGTAGACCGGCGTGTGTTGGAAGACCGTTGGAATACTCCCGGACAGCGGGCATTTTTTAAAGATATTAAAAATAATGACCGTACAGAATTGACTTCCAGAATGATACAGGATGAAAATATGTTGCAGATGAAATCATTGAGTTTTTCTTATACCTTTCCTATGGAGTGGACCAGAAAATGGTATATGGAGAGATTGAAACTGATGTTCCAGATGGAAGATGTTTTCCGGATTTCAACTGTGAAGCGTGAACGGGGATTGGATTATCCGTTTGCCCGGGCTTTTAATTTCGGTTTGCAGGTTCAGTTTTAAGGGATAATGTATGAATAAATAATGTAAAGATGATGAAGATAAAGATATTTTCAAAGATAGTTCTGGCTGTGATGGTTCTGGCGAATGTCGGTTGCAATGATTGGCTGGATGTGACTCCTCAGGCACAGGTGAATGCCGAAAAACTGTTTTCCAATCCCAAAGGCTATGAAAGTGCGGTGTATGGGATTTACACTTCGATGACCCGTGCTTCCATGTATGGAGAGCATATGACCTACGGATTAATGGATGTTATGGCGCAATATTATAAGGCAAATACCAATTCTGCCCATAAGTTTTATGAAGCTACCCGGTACAATTATGAAAACGGGGATGTAAAAGATGCCATAAAAGGAATCTGGCTGGATTCATACAATAGTATAGCGAATTGCAATATTTTACTGGAGTATCTGGAACCCAAAAGCCCTGATTTTTTTGACAAAGATCATTACAATCTGATCAAGGGCGAGGCTTTGGCTTTAAGGGCATACCTGCATTTCGATCTGCTGAGGGCCTTTGCTCCTTCCTGGAAAGACAATGCAAAAGGTATGAGTATTCCCTATGCGGATCGTTTTACGAATAAGATTCACCGGCAGCTGACCACTACCGATGTCATAGGACATATTCTGGCCGATCTGGATTCTGCCCGGAACCTGCTGAAAGGAGTCGATCCGGTATTTTACGATACTTTTAAAGATCCGATTTATCATTACGGACAACCTTTGGAGAGTGTTGCAGGCTTTAAAGATTTCCGGGCTTACCGGATGAATTATTATGCCATTACCGGACTGATGGCCAGGGTATATAATTATATGGGGGATATAAAAGCTTATCAGTATGCCAAGGAGGTGATTGATGCCCGGAAAGAAGGATGTTTCCGGTTTGCAACGGAAGCAGAGGTGAGCGCTGCAGATGCCAATAAAGATGTGGTAATGCAGAATGAGATACTGTTTGCCTTGAATTATCCGGATGTGCATAAGTTGTTTTATGCAGCTGATGCCTTGGGAAGTACCGGTTACGATTTGAAAAAGGCAGACAAATTATTCCCTCTGACGGATGATCTCCGGAAAAAATTGGTGAGGCAGAACAGTAGAAAGCAGGATATCTCTTTGAAGTTTGCAGATATCAAATCAACTAAAGGCGGAAAAATTCCGATGATCCGTCTGTCTGAGATGTATCTGATTGCGGCAGAGCGGGGTTTTTCTGTAAATAAAGATGAGGCAACCGGTTATCTGGAAGAACTGCGCAGGGTACGGGGAGTACCGGCTGATTTAAAAGGTATTTCTTTTAGCCAGTTGCTTGAAGAGTTGACGGTGGATGCCCGTCGTGAATTTGTGAGCGAAGGTCAGATGTTTTATTGGTATAAACGTCTGGGCTTGTCCATAAATGATGGTGAAACTGTTGTTACGCCTACCAAAAAACAGTTTAGTTTACCGATGCCGGCTACTGAGATAGAGTTTGGCGGACGTGTAGAAGAATATTTAAAATAAACCGTTATATGACGGTATGAAAAACATTGAGATATGAGATTTTTCGGATTAATGATATTATTAGGATTATGGCTGGGAATAAATGCCTGTTCAGAGGGGGATTTTGAAGGTTATTCAGCCGATAGCTTCATTTATTTTGATAAAGAAGCGGTAGATAGTACTATTTTTTCTTTTGCTTACGATAAGAGTCTGAATGAGGGAGAGGTGGCTTTGAAAGTGAAAATTATTTCCAATCTGGAGGATCGCAAACGGACATTTCAGGTTCGTTTTTTACCGGCTGAAAGTACAGCCAAAGAAGGGATGCATTTTGAAAAGCCGGCTGAAGGACAGTTTATTGCAGCTATGGACAGTATCGGTTATCTGAAGCTGAAAGTCATGCGGGGAGATTTGAAAAACAATTCAGTGAAGGCTGTTTTTGAATTGACGGATACGGAAGATTTTAAAGTGGGGATGAAAGCTTATGCAAAGACTCGGATAATTATTTCTGATGAATTGAACCAGCCGGCCTGGTGGGATGCCTGGCATGTATCCAATGGTTTGGGGAGATATACCCGGACGAAATATGAGGCTTTTATTGAAGAAATGCATATGCATGATCTGACTATGGAGAAAGATGGAGGGACTTTGAGTTATTCGGAGGTACGTGCTTATGTATTGGAATTTAAGCGTATTTTGGAGAAAAAACCACGTCCGGATGAGGATGGTTCTCCAATGACTGTAGCTATGAGAGGTTAATTTAAAATGAGATGAATTATGAAAAAGAGATTACAGAATATATTCCTTATTTTATGGGCTGTTACCACTATAGGTTGTTACGAGGATAAAGGGAACTATAATTACCGGCAGATGCCGGAAGTCACAATTTCCGGCATAGAGGATCAGTATACGGTTTATGTGAATTCGCCTTTCCGAATTCCGGTTACAATTGAAGTGAAGAACGGAGAGTTAAAGGAGGTGGCTTATGAGTGGATTGTGAATGGAAAAGTCATTTCGGATCAGAAGGATCTGGATGTAACAGTTAATTTTGCTGTAAAACCAGGTTTATATGCACAATATAATGTGATAGACAAATCGACAGGACTTAAGTATATCAAGACTTTCAGGGTGGATGTAAGCTCTACGTTTATGAGCGGTTGGCTGATATTGTCTGAGCTGGGGGATAGGTCGCAGTTGTGTTTTATGCGGAATGACAATATCTTTGCTGAGAACATTTATCATACAGCTAACAATGAATATCTGAGTGGCGGAGCTTTTGCGTTGTCTGAACATTTTTTGCCCTACAGTGAGTTGACCGGACAGGTATTTGTGGCTTGTCAGAAAGGTCCCGGTTATTCGGTTGAACTGGATGGAAACAGTCTTCAGAAGATCATCAATACGGAGAAAGAATTTGTGGGCGGTAAACCGGCAGATTTCTGTCCGCAGACGATGGATGCAGTTTTCGGTTGGGATTATATGATCAGTGCCGGAAAATTATATACCCGTGAAATTGTCAGCGATGAACCTCAGTATCAGGAGGGAGCTTTTCCAAATCTTGCAGTCGAAGGAAATTATAAGTTATCGCCTTTTACCATCCGTGGAAATAAAGTGGCTACGAATATTATTATCGGTTTTGACGAATTGAGCCGTAGCTATGTGTTGTTACGGAACGGGCTGGTGGTAAATTTTGACTATAACAATGATAATAATAAGGTCTTCAAACCCAGTAATATGGATAAGACCTTACTGGGGGGAGGTGCCATTCAGGCGTTGTCATATCCTCCTCAGGATCAGTTTCTGACTTTTCTGAAAGGGGATGATGGTAAGGTATATGTGCACCAGTTTTCTTATCTTGGCTGGCAAAGAGAGAAATATCAGTCGGAGGCTCAAATTGAATTTCCGAAACCTGAACTGATCAATGAGGATACTAAATTTGCAGTCTGCTCAGGCAGGGATTATGCTTATTTTACTTCCGGTAATGAGCTTTGGGTATATAAATATAAAACCAATGAATGTGAGAGGTTGCGGAATGATTTTGCAGGGCCGATCCGGGAAATTGCACTTTGTCTCACCAATTACGAACGTTTGGCTATAGCTGTTACCAATGCGGCTGATGCTTCTAAAAGTGATTTTATGATACTGGACGTTTCGGTTGTCGGACGCGGAGCGACTATTGACGGAACGGAAGTGACCGGAAGGTGTGGTAAGGTGGTTGATATTATGTATAAAGTTGGTAGTCAGTGGGATATATATTAAAATAAATTGAGATATGAAAAAATGGTTTTACCCGGTGATACTGGGAAGTATATTTGTTTTGTCGTGTGCACAGCAGCCTGCGGGTTTTGAGGTGAAAATGGAGCTGAACAATGCCGAGGATGG
>CAJMQA010000084.1 GCA_905215395.1 uncultured bacterium
CCTGGTGTTACCAGACTTTTTACCAAATGCAATAAGGGGGGATGGAGTTCCGGGAGATTACCGGTCTCTGACGGCCAGTAATTCATTTGTAAATTGATGTTCAGATGATAATCTCCGTTCCAGGGTGTCTGTATGGGATTAGCCCATAAGCCTTGAAGGTTTAAAGGAAGGGTGTTTTTCCGGGTACCGCTGAGCATCAGGTATCGCCCGTATTGAAAATATAAGGCAGCCAGGGCCGGGTCGTCCTCCTGCTGGAAACGGAACAGACGCTTATCTGTGGGGAGGGTGTCCGGCCCTTTTCCCAGGTCTAATTCCACCCGTTCGTATTTATCCTGCCACATGGCTGAATGTCTTGAAAGTAATTGCTTGTATTCCAATGTTTCGGCTTCATCTAGTAAATCCCTGGCCAGAGATTCGTATCTCTTATGATAAAGGCTGGTTGCCGATGAAATCAGGATATAAGCTGTCGTCGCTCCTTTTACATGGATTGTGGCAGAATCGGCAGTCTGTGTGCCGTCTTCCTGTATTACTTTCATCAGGGTCAGATACCGGGTTCCCTGGCCGTTGTGTCCGTTGTTCAGGTACCCGTGCATGTGGATCAGACCGTCGTTGGAATAACAGGAGAACCGTTCGGGACGGTCGAGTGTTACTTTGAAATTCAGTTTTGCTTTTTCGTCTGCTGTCAGTTTGACAACAATGACATCATCAGCATAGGATACAAAATATTCCCTTTGATATTTTACATTTCCTTTTCGGAATGTCGTCCGGGCCAGAGCGTTGTCCAAAGAGAGTTCTCTGTGATACTCAGAGTACTGTTCGCCGCAACTGTCCGGATAAGAGTATTCCAGCTGTAAGTTTCCCAATATCTGGAAAGAACCATAGGGAGTATCGGTTCCGTTTCCGGAATTTGAGCCCTTCCCGCCACAGGCGAAATACCGGTACATTAATTTTTGTGCTTCGTCGTTTTTACCTTCTTTCAGCAATTGCCTGATTTCAGGTAAATATTTTATGGCTTCGGGATTCCGGGTGTCATCAAATCCACCTGACCACATCGTGATGTCATTTAAGGTGATATTTTCCCGGAGCACTCCTCCGTCAGGCATTGCTCCCAGCCGCCCGTTACCCAATGGAAGTGCCTCTTCCCATAAATGGGCGGGGGTGGTATACCAAAGCTTATATTCCAGTTGATTCTGACAGGATAGTATGCCGGAGATAAAGCAGGATAAGATGATCCAGGGGAAGAGGGGGACCTTCATTTTAATGATATTATGTGATTTTAATGATTTGTCCTAAGGCTTCAATTATTTCACCTTTCCGGATTTTTGCCCGTTTCCGTGTCTCCGGTTCACCATTGCGTAAAACTTCACCCTCTTCAACCAGAGCTTTGGCCATGGCACCGCTTTCTGCAATTTGAGTGGCTTTCAGGAGTTTGATCAGTTCTATGTATTCATCTTTGATTTCAAATTCCATCCTGTAGAAATTTTTAATTTGTAGCAAATTTAATAAAATCTGGTTAATTATCATGATAAATTAAATCCGGAATAAGAGTGAGGAATGTGAAAATTTAAATATTTTTGTGAAATGGGAGCTATAATATTTTGATTCGAAGTGGAGGATAAAGAATTAATAGAACTATTGCGTAAAAATGACCGGAAGGCCTACTCACTTTTGTTTGACAGGTATTTTGAGCGGTTGTTTACATTTGCTGTCCATGTCGTCTTCCGGGAAGATGTGGCAAATGATATTGTGCAGGAAATTTTCATTCATCTTTACGAAAAATCGCAGGTATTGAATTATGAGGCTTCCCTGAAATCCTATTTGTTCAATAGTGTACGTAACCGCTGCTTTAACTATTTGCGGGATCGGAAGGTCGAAGACAAACGAAAAAATTTATATGCCGAGGCCTGTATCTGGTCAGAAAATGTGGACTGTATTGAGGAAGAGGATATTTTGAATCAGATCCACTCCGCGATGAAAGAATTGCCAGAAAAATGCCGGGAGATCTGTCAGCTCCGTTTTTTTGAAGGGAAAGAGTATGGGGAGATAGCCGGACTTCTGGAGATGGCAGAGAGTACTGTCCGGGTGCAGATCCGGAGGGGAACAGAAAAGTTGCGGAAGCATTTTGTCTGTTCTGACTGGAATATTATTCTTTTTTTTATCAAAGTTTAAAAAAATAATAAAATTTTCACTTTTCGTGTAAACAAATTTTCACTTTTCGTGTTTTAGGGATGTAATTTATAAATAAAATGTCATGAATATTGACTGGTCCCTTTTAAAACGTAGCCTTGTATCCCGGGTAAATGAACCCGAGCAGCAGCTCTTGAGGGAATGGTTGGAAGAGTCTCCCGAGCATCGGGATTTATATCGGAATATGAAGACTTTTCTGGCCGATCCTGAAGCATTCCTGCCGGATGAAGAACGGCTTTTTCATTTTAAGGCCGGTTATGAAAAGCGTTTACAAGGCGTCCGTCGTCACCATCGGTTACACTATTATTCACGGACCTTGACTGTCGCTGCCTCCTTGCTTGTTGTCTGCGGATTGGCTTTGTTTGTGTGGCTCCGGAGCGGAGAGAACGGACTTTTAAGGACAGTTCAGGAAGAAAACGTTATTTCACCCGGTTCCTCTAAAGCTCTTCTGGTCACCAATGAAGGAAAAACGATACAATTGAATAGTGGGGTGCAGGAAGTTGTTGTTGCCGGAGATATGAAAGTGAAAAATGATGCAAATGCATTGATTTATTCTGAATCCGGAATCCGGGCAGAGCAATATGAAGAGAATCAGCTGATTATCCCCAGAGGTGGCGAATATTCAGTTCAGCTGGCAGATGGTACCAGGGTGTGGTTGAACTCTGCATCTGAGTTAAAATATCCGGTGCAGTTCAGGGGGCAGCAACGCAAGGTATTTCTGAAAGGGGAAGCCTATTTTCAGGTTGCCCATGATTCGGAAAAAGCCTTTATCGTTGTAACGGATGAGATAGAGGTGAAGGTGTATGGAACGGAGTTCAATATCAATACCCGCGTTGCGGGATATGTACAGACCACTTTGGTGAAAGGTTCTGTTTCCGTACGCACTAACGGATTACAGGAACAAATGTTAGAGCCTGACCAGATGGCTCAGTTTCATCGGGGTACAGGAAAAATAGATGTATTGAATGTGGATGTAAATAATTATATCGGCTGGAAGTCCGGTGTGTATGTATTCGAAAACCGTACCATAGAACAAATTATGGAAGAATTGTCCTTGTGGTACGATGTGGAAGTATTCTTTAAAAATAACGTAGCCCGGAATCAGCGGTTTAGCGGTAGCCTTCCCCGTTACCGGGAAATTGAAAACATGTTAGCAGTCATCGAAAAAACATCACATGTCGGATTTGAGGTGAGGGGGAAGACGATAGTTGTTAAATAAACGTTCGTTTATTTTAGTAAAATCGGTGGAATCAGTGAAACTGGTGAAATCAGTTCTGGCTTTCCACTGTTTCCTTCCTCTTTTAATTTTCTCCCTATTCTATTTTTATTCTTTTTCAATTAGTTATCTACTCATCGTCTGTGTCTGTGTTTGATCGGGGAACTACTGATTCCACCGATTTCACCAGTTTCACTGATTTCACTTTTCGGGTAAATCCTTGCCTGAAATAAACGAACCTTTTAATTGTAAAAAATCCCGGAGCAGCGCCAACCAATCCGGGATATAAATAGGTCAAACTACTAGTAATAACCTTTAATTTGTCAAATTTATGAAAAAAAATCAAGGGTGGACTCATTTTTATGAGAAAAAACCGGTCAAATTCTTTAGAATCATGAAATTATTGCTTGTGCTGCTGACGGCGACGACAATGACAATTTCAGCAAATACGTTTTCGCAGTGTAAGGTGACTCTATCTGTGAAAGATGTCGGGGTGATGGAGTTATTCCGGGAAATCCAGAAAAAGACAAATCTTTATTTTGTTTATAATGTGGATGATCTGCAGCAATTCAGCCGTATCTCTGTTACAGCCCGGGATGAGGCCGTGGAGACTGTGCTAAAACGGGTGTTCGGAGATAAAAAACTGGATTTTGTGAATGAAGGCAATGTCATCATTGTAAAGCCGAAAATGGAATTGTCCGCCCCTCAGGAAAAAATTGTGGTTCCCGGGAAAGTCATGGACAAATCAGGCAATCCGCTGCCTGGAGTATCCGTATTGATTAAGGGGACTACTTTAGGGGTTGCGACTGATGTCAATGGTTTGTTTACGGTAGAGCTGCCCCAGATGAAAGATGTGGTTCTGGTATTTTCTTTTGTGGGAATGGAGCCTCAGGAAGTTCGTTATACCGGTCAAAAAGGTATTAATGTTTATCTGAAAGAAATGACTTCTGAGATTGATGAGGTTGTTGTTGTCGGATATGGTACGACGAAGAAAAAAGATTTGACAGGTTCTGTGGTCTCTGTGAAGACGGCTGAAATTAAGGATGTCCCCTTTATGAGTGTGGATAATGCGCTGGCAGGAAAAGCAGCGGGGGTTTCGGTAGTAAAAGCTGACGGTTCTCCGGGGGGAGCGGTACGTATCCGTATCCGTGGGGGAGCTTCTTTGTTGGGTACCAATGATCCGCTTTATGTGATAGATGGAATTCCTACCCAAGTGACTGACAATTATATCAGCGGACAGTCGGATATTACCAATCCCGTGGAAGCTGCTAACTATGGGGAAGACTTTAATAACAGTGTGGAAGGTGCATTTTCCAGAGGATTGAATAGTCTGGCAGGACTGAATATCAATGACATTGAAAGTATTGATATTTTAAAGGATGCATCTGCAACTGCCATTTATGGTTCAAAGGCAGCCAATGGGGTTGTCATTATTACGACCAAACGCGGACGGCAGGATATGAAACCTCAGTTCAATTTCAACTATTACGTGGGATTGACTACTCCTATAAAAGAGGAGGTATTGAATGCTGAACAATATAAATCGGCTTTAAAAGAAGCTGCTACAAATTTTTTGAATGCACGTGAAGCTTCCGGGCGCCCGATGACCGGGAGCCAGGTGGTACAGGCACAGAAAATCCTGAACGATCCTACTTTCTTTGGAAATGCCGATACGGATTGGGTAGGACTGGTATTACGTAACGGACTGACACAAAATGTGGATATGTCTGTTTCTGGTGGTGGTAAGAGCTCCAGATATTACACTTCATTGTCCTATACCGGACAGGAAGGTACTCTGATCGGAACCGATTTTAAACGTATCTCCGGAAAGATCAGTGTGGACAGCGATATCTCAGACTGGTTCCGTTTGTTTGCCAATGTGAATTATGGCTATACCAAAACAAATATTACCAATGGTATATATGGACAGGCTTTGAATGCTCCTCCTGTATTTTCTCCCTATAACGAGGACGGGTCTTATTCGGCTTTGGGAGATTTGAGTTTGGATTACCGGGGATATCAGAATCCGCTGGCAGTGGCTCAAGGCACCAATCTGGCAAAAGATTACCTGATGAAAGGTTCTCTGGCAGCAGAAATAGCTATTCTGAAAGATCTGAAATTTAAATCAACGGTATCAGTTAGTTACGATGCGTACAATCAATTGAATTATGTACCCAGCTTTGTAGAGGTCGGCGGATTTTACGGGCGGGAAGATTCACAGGGCGGTCTGGGAACCCAGGCACATTCTACCACCATCAATACTTTCTTTGAAAACACACTGACCTGGGATAAGGAATTTAACCAGAACCATCGCCTGAATGTCATGGCCGGTACCTCCTGGGAAGATTACCGCAGTGATTTTTTTTCAGCTACAGGGCGCGGATATCCGGATGACTTTGTATTGAATAACCTGAGTTCTGCAGCAACTCCGGTCAATGTACTGGGAGCTTCTCCCCAAAGCCGGAATTCTTTGCTGTCATTCTATCTGAGGGCTAATTATGTTTGGAAAGACCGCTATTTGTTTACCTTTACGGGACGTGCCGATGCTTCTTCTAAATTTGCCCCGGATAATCAATATGGTTTTTTTCCTTCCGGTGCAATTGCATGGAGGATTTCCCAGGAAAATTTTATGAAAGATGCGGCCTGGATAGATGAGATAAAACTGAGGGTAAGTGCCGGAAAAACAGGAACACAGAGTATCGGTGATCATATGTGGCGTACTCTTTATACGACTGCTTCCTATGGCGGCCAGAATGCTTTGGTGCCGACACAATTGGGAAATGATAAGATAAAATGGGAATCTACTGTTCAGAAAGATATCGGTTTGGATTTTTCATTCTGGAACGGACGTCTGGCAGGTACTTTCGGGTATTACCATAAGGTGACGGATGGTGCTTTGTTAAATCTGACACCTGCTCCCAGTTCTTCTTTTTCTACAGTTGTGTTCAATATTGCTAAAATCCGAAACCAGGGATTGGAATTTGATATTCACGGAGATTTTATCCGGAAGACAAATTTCAAATGGAGCGGTGCTTTGAATATTTCCAGGAATGTTTCAAAAGTGATCGATGTAGCCGGAAATCCGTTTTCCGATCCGAACGACCGGGATAATCTGAATCTGGGAACGAGTGTTGTGAAAGAAGGCGAATCTCTGGGCTTATTGTGGGGACGAGTGGCTACCGGAATCATAAAGACAGATGAAGAGCTGGCAGCCGTGAAGAAAGCTTTCCCTTACTGGTCCAGTTTTGATCCCTATTTGTCGAAAGGTGATGTGATGTATGAATTCGATGAAACAGGCTTTTGGAAGGAAGATGTCATCGGACGTGCAACACCCAAATTTTTTGGAGGTTATACCAACACTTTTACCTGGAAGAATCTGAGTTTGATGGCATTGTTTACTTTCTCCTACGGGAACGATCTGATGTATCAGAAAGATGTAAGCGATATGGCGATGAATAGCCTGGCAAACCGTGGAGTACGGGTGTTGGATCATTACAGTAAAAATAATACAGGCTCCGACCGGCCCAGATATGTATTGGGGAGTACCAATATGCTGACCAGTCTGAATGTATACGATGCTTCTTATTTGAAACTGAAATCTTTGACTTTGTCTTATAATTTGCCGAAACAAATGTGTCAGAAAGTCAGACTGAGCAATCTGTCTGTCTATGCAACAGCAACAAATCTGTTTACCATTACTTCCTATCCCGGTCCCGATCCGGAAGTCAGCGATGACCCGAATAGTGTGATCGGTGGCGGACGGGATGTCAGTACTTACCCAACAGTGAAGTCTTATACATTTGGTATTCGTTTCGGCTTTTAAATAAAAATGAAGTATGATGAAAAAATATGATCTATATATCGGATTAATACTGGCAGCAACTGCTTTTACAAGTTGTGATGATCAGTTGAGTGCATTGCCCGGACAGTCTAAAGTGGAAGGGAATGTGATTGTGGACCAGAAGAGTGCAGAGGTAGCTCTGAATGGGGTATATTACTGTTTTGCAGAGGGTGGGGATGACCGGGGGACGCCCAGTACCATGTGGGCCGGTTCGCATGAGATTACCCCGGCAATTTTGGCTGGTTTTATTACCTACCCGTATGGAGGGAGTACATTGGATGAGAATGCGAGCGTAACTGCAGCTGATTATAATGTAGCTGCTTTGTGGTCTGCTAATTATAAAGTGATCAATGCTGCAAACGGCGTGATCAAACAGATTGTCCCCGTTTCGGAGGATGAATTTGTGGGAAACCGCAAAACTGAAATTGTTGCAGAAGCACGTCTGATGCGAGCCTATGGTCATTATAATTTGTTGCGCTATTTTGCCCAGTTCTATGACGTGAACAGTAAGTATGGGGTCTTATTGAGAAAAGAGTTTGTGACAGCTTCAAATATAGCTCAGGAGCGGAGCGATGTACAGTCTACTTACGATTTTATTCTGGAGGATATTGATTTTGCAATTACCAATGCTCCTTTGGAAAATAAAAATATCTATGCCAACCGGTGGATTGCGAAGGGGATGAAAGCCCGGGTTCTGATGATGCGCGGAGCTGAGGGGGATTATACGGAGGTCATCAGACTGACCAGTGATATTATTGAACATGGTCCTTACGAATTGGAAGAGCATGTAAAAGATATTTTCAAGACAAAAGGATTATCGAGTAAGGAAGTTATGCTGGGAATTGAGCCTATGCCTAACCAGGTGGACCGTTATGATTGTTATGCTTACCGGGATAGTCCCGGTTATCTTCCGACAGCTTCGGACTCACTGCTTTTTGAAAATGATCCGCGGATGGAGTGGAATATCGGGCTGATAGGTACTGAGGGAGGATTGACGAAATATCTGGGCGATCAGGTGGAAGTTTGTTATGCCATGCGTTTGAGTGAGATGTATCTATTGAAGGCCGAAGCTATTGTTCGTTCCGGAGGGGAGTTAAGTGATGCAAAAGATATGATGAAAGAAGTGATGAAACACGGTGGGGTAACTGATTTTACTGCTTTGGATGCAATTACGGATCGGGATGAATTATTATTTGAGATTTTTCGGGAAACTTCCCGCAGCCTGATGCTGGAGGATGGAATAGAATGGAGTGCCCTGATCAGGCTGCCGATGGAGAGAATTCTGGAGGTAAAGCCGGCCATTATCGAGAAGAATTATATTATTTTGCCGATTCCTGCAGAAGAATTTGATAAGAATCCGATTATCGGGGATCAGAATCCGGGATATAGTAAGAGTTAATAATATTGTATGAAGAATTTAATGTTTGGATTGCTGGTATCAGTACTGGTAATCGGATGTACAAAGCCTTATCCGGGCTTTGTACTTCAGGGAAAAGTCAAAGGAATGGATTCCGGAAAGCTGTATCTCGTTTTTACAGATAGCCTCGGAAATCAGGTACAGGATTCTGCGATTGTAAAAAGCGGGAAATTTGAATTCCGGGGAGGGATCTCCGAACCCACAAATGCCTGGCTTGCAAAGAGTCTGGATGAGAATGATTTTATCGCTTGCTGGCTCGAGCCAGGGGTGATGGCTCTGGAGTTCCCTGCCGATGACATGAAAAATTTTGTATTGACCGGTTCCGTCACAAGTGATGAGGAACAGCTTTTGAAGCGGCAGCAGGAGCCAGTTATGAAGGAAATGGAATCTTTGCAGCAGGCTTACCGCGATGAAAAAGATCATGAAAAGGCGGCGGCCATCAAAGATCAGATGGAGCCTTACTACGACCGGATGGCTGAGATGGCTCTGGAATTTATAAAACAACACCCCAATTCTTATGTGAGTGTCCGGGAGCTGTATTACAAGACCGGTTCGATGAAGTATGAGGATGCCCTGGCCGCATACAACGGTTTGAGCGAGCGGGTAAAAAACAGTCCGACAGGCAAGGAATTACAGCAGGAAATAGAAAAATTGCGTATGGGGTCACCGGGAAGTCCTGCAACTATGTTCAGTAAGAAGGATATCAATGGGGAACAGTTTGACATGGCCGATCTGAAAGGCAAATATGTGATCCTGGATTTTTGGGCCAGCTGGTGTGTGCCCTGCCGGCAAAGCAATCCGCATTTGAAGGAGTTGTATAAAAAATATAAGGACGATGGCCTGGAAGTGGTTTGTGTGGCTGATGATGACCGGAATGAAGAGAAATGGAAAGCTGCGGTGGAAAAGGACGATATCGGTATGTTTAAACATGTATTGCGTGGTCTGGAATGGAAGGATGGACGTCCGGACAAGACCAATGATGTGAGTGAGTCGTTCGGCATCCATTCGCTTCCGACCAAAATATTGATTGATAAAGAGGGGATAATTATCGGACGTTATGGAGGTGGTGGCGGAACACAGGAAGATATGGACCAGAAACTGAAAGAGATATTCGGAAAATGAAAAAGAATGTAATTATAGGATTGATCGGACTGGGAACGGTAGCTTGTGCCGGACCGGCCGATGGGTATAAAATTACCGGAAACATTGAGGGAGCCGGTAATGGTAAAGTGATATTGACACAATCTGCAAGATTTGAAGAGGCTGTTTCAGGCGACACAGTGGAAATGCAGATGGGAAAATTCGTTTTCAAGGGTAAACTGGATGCTCCTGCTCAAGTGACTTTGGCTGTATGTCCGGAGAACGATACGCCTGCGAAGCTGGGTTTTATTGCTGAAAATTCAGAAATTCAGGTGGAAGGAAATTGGAAAAATGTAAAGGATCAGTATGGATATTACAGATTAATTGATAGTGTTCAGGTTAGTGGTAGTGTGAACAATGCGGTATACGAAAAAATCAGCGGAGTTTACCAGCAGTTTTTGAATGCTCCTGAATTCAAAGAGTACGCGGAGTTGCAAAAAAAACTTTCAGAACTCAGAGAGACAGATGCGGAAGCTTACTATAAGTTGCAGGAAGAGAGTGGAGAGTTGACAGATCGGTTTCTGAAAGCTGTACGGGATAGACAATTTGCATTGATGCGTGAGAACCGGTCGGTTGAATCTTCGGTTCTATACCTTCCGGTGCTTTGGAATGATATGACTTTGGATGAACTGAAAGAGATTTTTCAGGCTTTGGATACCAATGTTCAGAATAGTCCGATGGCAGCAGAGGCGAGGGAAGAGATTGCCATCCGGGAAAGGGTGAAACCGGGACAGCCTGCCCCTGATTTCAGTCTGGAGACACCCGACGGGAGCCGCCTGTCTTTATCGGACCTGAGAGGCAAATATGTCGTACTGGATTTTTGGGCATCCTGGTGTCGTCCGTGCCGTGCTTCTTTTCCGGAAATGAAAAAGATATATGCTCAGTATAAAGACAAGGGGCTTGAAATCCTGGGCATCACCAACGATAGCGAGAAAGAGAATTGGCTGAAAGCACTCGAAGAAGATCAGTTGCCCTGGAAACAGGTGATTGATGAATTTCCGCTCAAATTTAAACCGGCGAAAGTGGCGACTTTATACGCGATTCCCTATTTGCCGACTTTGATGTTGATCGATCCGGAGGGGGTAATCGTCGGGCAGGCGAAAGATAAACATCAACTGGCGGAGTGGCTGGAAGAGCGGCTAGGCGAAAAGAAATGATGTGAATTTGTGAATTGTGAGAGAAAATTGCCTGAAAATAATTCATTTCAGGCAATTTTTATGAATATGAAGAGAGAATACGATTATGTCCTGATGGTGGGTGACCGCAAATACGATATCGAAGAGGCCAGATATTGCGGCCTGGCTTCCATCGGGGTGGCTTATGGCTATGGTTCGCGCGAAGAGCTTTCGGAGGCGGGTGCCGACACTGTTGTCGGGACTGTCGGGGAGTTAAAACAAAGGTTGTTAAATATTGAAAACAGAAAAAGCAGCCTTTAAAGCTGCTTTTTGTGGTAGCACCTGGAATCGAACCAGGGACACAAGGATTTTCAGTCCTTTGCTCTACCGACTGAGCTATGCCACCATCGTTTGTTTGCGTGTGCAAAGGTAGGTGTTTTGTTGAAATGTGCAAATAAAACGGGAAGAAAAAAAGAAAATATTTTAAGAGCTTGAAATTAGATGAATATTTTTTTTCTGATTATTAATAATTTACTTTATATTTGCTGTCGATAGAAGAATCTTAGTTTTGTGTTTTTGTAACTAAAAATATATCTCTACGTACCCTTCTATATGTTTAATCAATTTTTTTAATTTTTTTATTGTGAATATTTTTGTAGCAAAAATGAGTTCAGCCACAACTGGTGACGATCTCGCAATTCTTTTTGGAGAATACGGTTCTGTTTCTTCAGCAAAAGTAATTATGGACAAAGAAACCGGTAATTCAAAATGTTTTGGTTTTGTTGAAATGGATGACGAAACTGAAGGA
>CAJMQA010000085.1 GCA_905215395.1 uncultured bacterium
ATCTGGGTAAAATAGTGTTCATACAGATACCTGAAGGCAGCTGTATCCCTTTTCTGCAAATGCGATAAAACATATGTTTCCGTATTGGACTCCATAGAATATAGAAACTTAGTTGCTTTAGAATCACAAATATAAACAAAAAATGGAGCTTATGTAAAAAAAGTGTCAAAAGCTTAACTTTTGACACTTTTAAGATTATAGTTCGGCTAATTGAGCCTCTATTGCTGTAATTTTGGCTTCGGCATCAGCCTGTTTCTTTTTTTCATTGGCGACAACCTGTGGAGGTGCGCTGTTGACAAATTTTTCATTACTGAGTTTTTTCATGACTGTATTCAGAAAGCCCCGGGTGTAGTTCAGTTCTTCTTCCAGTTTTGCTCTTACTTCTTCAGTGTTTACCTGCCCTGCTGCCGGAATAAAGTATTCAACTGTGTCTGCAATAAAACTCCAGGCTCCTTTTACCGCTTCAGAGACAATGTCTATCTGGCTGATATTGCCCATTTTGCAGATAATGCTGGCAAAGGCTGCCGGATAACGGTCGTTTTCCTTCACTTTCAATTCCAGTTCATCTTTGAAGGCTACATTGTTTTGCTTTCTGATGTTACGGATCCCAACAATGACTTCTTTTACTACTTCAAAACGATTCAGGAGTTCATTGTTGTAAGTAATATTTGCAGGCAATGTACTGATCATGATACTTTCATGCTCTTTACGTTCGCATAAATTTTGCCATATCTCTTCTGTAATAAAAGGCATGAATGGATGTAATTGTTGCAGTAACTGCCCGAACAATTGAGTCGTTTTTTCGTAGGTCTTCTGGTCTATCGGCTGTCCGTAAGCTGGTTTTATAATTTCCAGCAACCAGGAAGAGAATTCATCCCGGAAAGTTGTGTAGACAGTCATCAGTGCTTCTGAAATCCGGTATTGTTCGAATTGAGTGTCCAGGGTTTCATGTACTTTATTCAGTAGGTTTTCAAACCATTCCAATGCCAAACGGGAATGTTCAGGTTGTTCGATATCGGCAACCTGCCATGATTTAACCAGTTTGAAAGCATTCCACATTTTGGTGGTAAAATTCCGTCCCTGTTCGGGCAGGCTTTCGTCAAACAGGAGATCGCCTCCGGCGGGAGCACACAGCAACATGCCCACGCGGACTCCATCTGCCCCATATTTGTCAATCAATTCTAATGGATCAGGAGAGTTGCCTAAGGATTTGGACATTTTCCGCCCCAGTTTATCGCGGACAATTCCGGTGAAATATACGTTTTTGAAAGGCATTTTGCCTTCATATTCATAACCGGCCATGATCATCCGGGCAACCCAGAAGAAAATGATATCCGGCCCTGTTACCAAATCATTGGTGGGGTAGTAGTAATTAATCTCCGGATTTCCTGGATTGTTGATACCATCGAATAAAGAAATAGGCCATAGCCAGGAAGAAAACCAGGTATCCAGACAATCTTCGTCCTGTTTCAGGTCTTCTGCTGTAAGCGCCGGATTGCCACTTTTGACTTTTGCCAGTTGTAATGCTTCCTCTGCTGTTGCTGCAACTACATATCCTCCCTCCGGAAGGTACCATGCAGGTATGCGGTGTCCCCACCACAGCTGACGACTGATACACCAGTCTTTGATGTTTTCCATCCAATGCCGGTAAGTATTTTTATACTTGGCCGGAAAGAAACGGATGTCATCGTTCATCACCGGAGCCAGGGCAATCTCTGCAAGATGTTGCATTTTCAGGAACCATTGCATTGATAATTTAGGTTCTATGGGGACATTGGTCCGTTCAGAAAATCCTACATTATTGGTATAAGGCTCTGTTTTCTCGAGCAGACCGGCAGCCTGCAGGTCTTTTTCAATCTGTTCACGTACTTCAAAACGATCCATTCCGATGTACAGTCCGGCAGCTTCGCTGATTGTTCCGTTGTCATTGAAAATATCGATGGACGGGAGGTGATATTTCTCTCCCAGCATATAGTCATTTACGTCGTGTGCCGGGGTTACTTTCAGGCAACCAGTTCCGAATTCGATATCCACGTATTCGTCTTCAATAACCGGGATTACACGGTTTACCAGAGGAACAATTACTTTCTTTCCACGGAGATGCTGGTTTTTCGGATCATGGGGATTGATACACATGGCTGTGTCTCCCATAATGGTTTCCGGACGGGTGGTTGCAACTACCGCATACCCTTCTTCGCCTTCAATCTGATAGCGGAGGTAATACAATTTGCTATGTTCTTCCTTGTATACAACTTCTTCGTCGGAGAGTGCTGTCAATGCGCGCGGATCCCAGTTTACCATGCGTACTCCGCGGTAAATCAATCCTTTGTTGTAAAGATCTGCAAATACCTTGAATACACTTTCGCTGCGTATTTCATCCATTGTGAATGCCGTCCGTTCCCAGTCGCAGGATGCGCCTAGCCGTTTCAATTGCTTCAGGATAATTCCGCCATGTGTATCCGTCCAGTCCCACGCATGTTTTAGAAATTCCTCCCGGGTCAGTTCTTTTTTGCTGATGCCTTCGCTTTTTAATTTTGCTACGACTTTAGCTTCTGTTGCAATGGAAGCATGATCAGTTCCGGGGACCCAGCAAGCATTTTTTCCCTGTAAACGTGCCCGGCGTACCAGTGCATCCTGAATCGTATTGTTCAGCATGTGCCCCATGTGGAGCACCCCGGTGACGTTAGGGGGCGGGATGACAATGCAGTGCGGTTCCCTGCTGTTATCCACTTCTGAATGGAATAGTTTGTGATCCATCCAGTACTTGTACCATTTCTCTTCGCTTTCCTTGGGATTGTAGTTTGTAGCGATCATGCTTAAATTTTACGGTTAAAATTTACAATAAAAAGGCTGCTTCCGGCAGCCTTTTTTTATTCTTCTTTCTTGATTCTTCTTCCTTTTTTCTTCTGAGCCTCCATGGCTGTTTCAAGATCTGCTTTCTGCATGCTGCCGTCATAGTCGCAGATGTATTTGTCAATAAGGATACGGCCACAATATTCACAGACGATGATTTTCTTGCGGGAGCGGATATCCAGCTGACGCTGTGGCGGAATTTTATTGAAACATCCACCGCAAGCATCGCGGTCGACGGTGACGACTGCCAGACCATTCCGTGCATTGTCACGTATTTTGCGGTAAGCTGTGAGCAGACGGTCTTCAATATTTTCAGATAACTCCTGAGATTTTTGAATCAAATTTTCTTCATCCTTGTGGGTTTCAGCAATGATGTCGTCCAGTTCTGCCTTTTTGGCTTCCAGATCAGCTTTCTTCTCTTCGTATTGTTTGCTGGAAATTTCCAGATTTACTTCTTTTTCTGCTTTTATTTTCAAAGCTTCGCGGATTCTTTTCTGCTGCAATTCAATTTCCAGTTTCTGAAATTCTACCTCTTTGGTCAAGGCGTCGTATTCGCGATTGTTCCGCACATTATCCAGCTGCTCGGTATATTTTTTAATCAGCTCTTCTGATTTTGTAATTTCCTGTTTCTTGGTGGCTACATTCTTGTCAGCTTCGCTGATTTCATTCTTCAGATTCTCAAGACGGGTCTCCAGACCGGCAATCTCATCTTCCAAATCCTGAACTTCGAGGGGAAGCTCTCCTCTTAAAGTTTTGATTTTATCGATTTCTGTGTCGATACGTTGTAATTCGTAAAGATGCTGCAATTTCTCCTCGACAGATAATTCCTGCAGTTTTTCGTTGTTGTTTGTTGCCATATATAAATATTGTTACACGTTAACAGCTTACGTTTACTCTGGTCACACCTTATATTATAGGTAATTTATGGGGTTTGTGCAGACCTTGGAAAACTGAACTGCAAAGTTAGATAATTTTTTTGTAACTATCTCATAAAAAATTTCTTTTGTGAATTGCTCACTCTCATAATGTCCGATATCAGCGATGATGATCTTATTTTCGGCATTAAAAAAATCATGATATTTATAATCTCCGGTGATATAAATGTCTGCCTGCCTGTTAATTGCAGTCTTGGTGAGAAAGGCTCCGGAGCCTCCGCAAACTGCTACTTTTTGAATCTGAGGTTTGCAGATTGCCGTATGTCGTATCACACCACAATGGAAAGTGGCTTTTACCAGTTCCAGGAATTTCAGACTTTCCATAGGTTCGGGTAGTTCTCCTAAAATCCCGAAACCAGTGACAGGGTTGGTATTATTCAGACACACGGCATTCCAGACCGGTTCTTCGTATGGATGTGCTGCAATCAGTGTTTGTACACATGTGTGGAGCAGATATTCCGGGACAGTGATTTCGATTTTGATTTCAGGTTCAGAGTGTAATTGGTTGATCTCTCCGACAAAAGGATGGGCTCCGGGGAGTGCGCGGAATGTTCCTGTGCCGGTGCTATTGAAAGAACAGGAATTGTAATTCCCGATGTGTCCTGCACCTTTGCTGAAAACAGCTTCCCGCACCTGGTCGGCAGCAGAAGAAGGTACATAAAAGGCCAGACTATAGAGCTTACCTGATGGTTGCAGAATCTTTTGCCGTATGAGTCCCAGTTTGTCTGCCATCCGGCCGCTGACACCATGAGCTACAGCGTCCATATTGGTATGGGCGGAGTAGATATTCAACTGATGTTGTATTGCTTTGATCAGGCATCGTTTGACATAAGTATCCGGCCGTAAATTTTTTAATCCCTGAAGGGTCAGCGGATGGTGGGATATAATCAGATCGTGTCCGCCTTCGATAGCTTCTTCGAGGACTTCTTCCGTAATGTCCGTACTTAAAAGGACGGAGTGTACCGGAGCCTCCGGACTTCCGCAGATCAGTCCTGCATTGTCATAATCTTCCTGAAGGTACAGAGGTGCAAACTCCTCAATCAGAGAGGTAATGTTTTTTACTGAAATATTTGCTTCCATTCCGGGCCTGTCTTATTGAAGCTGTTCTTTAATAAGTAGAAGTTCTTCTTTTATAGCTTTCAGGCGCTTCACTACTTCAAATTGGGTTTCAGTTTCCTGTTTGTTTTCCTTCAGTTTGTTTTGTGCCCCTCTTAAAGTCATGCCTTTTTCTTTAACCAGATGGTAGATCAGATGAAAATTATCGATGTCGGCCTTAGTGAATTGCCTGTTTCCTTTTTTGTTCTTGTGTGGTTTTATAATGTCAAACTCTTTTTCCCAAAAACGAATCAGGGAAGTGTTCACGCCGAACATATCGGCAACTTCGCCGATAGAATAATATACTTTTAATGGTTGTTTTTCCTGTTCCATGACTTAGTCCATTGTTTGTCCGTTATTGTTGGCTTCGGTTACCATCTTGTCGTATTCATCGGCTGTCAGATCATTAAAGTAGTAGTTGATCGGATCCACCGGAACTCCGTTTTTCTTCACTTCGTAATGGATGTGAGGACCTGTAGACATACCTGTATTTCCCATGTAGCCGATAATATCTCCCCGTTTTACTTTTTGACCGGGGCGTACATTATAGGCATTCAGGTGAGCATATAGGGTTTGATAATTGAAGCCATGGTCAATGAGGATGCTTTTCCCGTAACCTTTATGTATTTCCGCATAAACGACTTTCCCATCACCGGTAGCATAAATCGGGGTGCCGATGGAGCCTGAGAAGTCCATACCTGCATGTAATTTTACGGTTTTGTATATGGGGTGCATGCGGTAACCATAAGAGGAAGAAAAGCGTGTACTTTTATTTTTCAGGGATACAGGTAATATGGCTGGAATAGAAGCCAGCATTTGAATTTTGTTTTGTGCCAGATTTTCTATTTCGTCATATGATTTACTCTGAATATAAATGGCTTTCGCCAGTTCATCCAGTTTCCGGCTGGTGCTGATGATTAGCTCCGCATTATCCATACCTTTCAGGGATTCATATTTGTTTACTCCTCCCGAACCGGCTCTACGGATAGAAGCATCGATCGGTTCTGTTTCGAAGATAACCCGGTAGATATTGTCATCCCTGGTTTCCAGATTTTTCAGGATACCATCCAGACGTTCCACTTCATTGTTTAAGATATGATATTGTGCCAATATTTCGTCTTTTTCCCGTTTCAAAGCTTTTTCCTTAGGTGAATCAATGAATGCAGATACTACAAGGAAGATCACCAGAGCCAGTGATAAACTGGAAAAGAACTTCACCATCAGAGATGACAGCTTCTTTTTGAAGGAAATATGTATTTTGTCGTAAGACAGTGTTTCGGGATTAAAACGATAACCTGTTTTCGCCATTTTTCAGATAAAATTGGATATTTTCGATGCAAAGTTAAAGAAATAATCTAATTTTGCAATTCTGTTTTGTGCCAGCGGCTCATACCATAGGTAAATTAAGAAATTTTAAGGGCATAATTTTCAGATTCTTTCCGCCGGCAAGGGGAAGACAGAAGCAAAAACAGAAAATACAGATAAATTATGGATAAATATATGAAGTCAGCAGAGATCAGACAGAAATTTCTGGATTTTTTTAAGGACAAAAGACATGCAATTGTGCCTTCGGCTCCAATGGTTATAAAGGATGACCCAACCCTGATGTTTACCAATGCAGGGATGAATCAGTTTAAAGATATTATTCTTGGGAATATAAGTCCTAAATACCGGCGTGTCGCGGACTCACAGAAATGTCTCCGGGTTTCCGGCAAACACAATGACCTGGAAGAGGTAGGACATGATACTTATCATCATACAATGTTCGAAATGTTGGGCAACTGGTCGTTCGGCGATTACTTTAAAGAGGAAGCGATTGCTTATGCTTGGGAATTCCTGACAGAAGTGATGAAATTGGACAAGAATCGGTTATATGCTACTGTTTTTGAGGGAAGTAAAGAGGATCAACTGGAAGCTGATTCTGAAGCCCGTAAGATTTGGTCGAATTATTTACCGGAGGATCGCATATTGTTCGGAAATAAGAAAGATAATTTCTGGGAAATGGGAGATATGGGACCCTGTGGGCCCTGTTCGGAAATCCACATTGATTTACGTCCGGAAGAGGAGAGAAAGATTAAACCGGGACGGGAGCTGGTCAATAAAGATAACCCTTTGGTGATTGAAATCTGGAATCTGGTATTTATGCAGTATAACCGGAAAGCTGACGGATGTCTGGAAAATTTGCCCAATCATCATGTCGATACGGGAATGGGATTTGAGCGATTGTGTATGGCTGTTCAGGGAAAGACTTCTAATTATGATACAGATGTATTCACTCCGATCATTGGCAGAATAGCTGAATTGAGTGGTATCCGCTACGGGGAAACCCATGAATCGGATGTGGCTATGCGGGTTATTGCTGACCATTTGAGGACAATCTCTTTTGCTATTACGGACGGACAGTTACCTTCCAATGTGAAAGCCGGATATGTGATTCGTCGTATATTACGCCGGGCTGTGAGGTATGCTTATACTTATCTTAATCAAAGAGAAGCTTTTATGTACCGTTTGGTTCCGGTTTTGCTGGAAGTCATGGGACAACATTATCCGGAATTGGTGGCTCAGCAGGAGTTGATAGAAAAAGTGATCCGCGAAGAGGAAAATGCTTTCCTGAGAACATTGGATAAAGGAATCCGTCTGCTGGACCGGATCATTGAGAAAACCAAGGCTGAGGAATTTCTGACTATTCCAGGAAATGTCGCTTTTGAACTTTACGATACTTATGGATTCCCTTTGGATTTGACAGAGCTGATTTTGCGGGAGAATGGTCTGGTTGTTAACCGGCGGGAGTTTAAGGCTGAGATGGAAGCTCAGAAAGAGCGTTCACGTTCAGCTTCTTCTGTGGATACGGACGATTGGATTGAATTGATTCAGGACGATGTTCAGGAATTCGTCGGCTATGACTTCACTGAAGTGGAGGTGAAAATTACCCGCTATCGTAAGGTTATGACGAAGAACAAAACGTTGTATCATCTGGTGTTTAATATTACTCCGTTTTATGGAGAAGGTGGTGGACAAGTTGGTGATGGTGGCTGGCTGATCGGTGAAAACGAAAAAATCAGGATCATAGATACCAAGAAAGAAAACGGTTTGACCATTCATTTGGCAGAGAAATTGCCGGCAGATGTGACTCAGATTTTTCTGGCTAAAGTGGATCAGCATAAACGGGTATTGACTGCCAATAATCATACTGCAACCCATTTGCTGGATTACGCTTTGCGAAAAGTATTGGGGACACATGTAGAACAGAAAGGTTCGTACGTAAGTGACGAGTATCTACGGTTTGACTTTTCTCATTTCCAGAAAGTAAGCGATGAGGAATTGGCAGAGGTGGCCGCTATTGTAAACCGGTTGATCCGGGAGAATATTTCTCTGGAAGAACATCGGGCTGTGCCCATGTCGCATGCTCAGGAAATGGGGGCATTGGCTGTTTTCGGTGAAAAATATGGAGATCTGGTCCGGGTGATTAAATTTGGTGACTCTGTGGAGTTATGTGGGGGTACTCATGTTCCTGCTACCGGACAGATAGGTTTCTTTAAAATTCTGTCCGAGAGTTCGGTGTCTGCAGGGGTTCGGCGTATTGAAGCGATAACTGCCGATAAGGCTGAAGAATATATCAATAATTCTTTTACCATTATCCGGGAAATGGAGAAAATGTTCAAATCCAATAAAAATCTCATGGAATGTGTGAGGAATGTATTGCTGGAGAATGAGGGTTTGAAAAAAGAAACTGAAAAATTTGCTAAGGAGAGCTTATGCTTATTGAAAGAGCGTCTGAAGAATGAGAGAAAGGTTCATAGAGATATCAATATTATCGTTGCCAATCTTGCTATTCAGGCTGCCCAGGTGAAAGACATTGCTTTTCAATTGAAAGGTGAATATGAAAAAGTAGTGTTTGTAGCTGGAGGAATATATGCAGAAAAACCTTATCTGACTATTATGTTGAGTAATAATCTGGTTAACGATTTTGGTTTGAATGCTGGCCAGATTGTTCGTGATGCTGCACAGGAAATCAAAGGGGGCGGGGGCGGACAACCGTTTTTTGCTACAGCCGGAGGTTCTGATCCGGAAGGTATAGAACGGGCCATTGAAAAAGCGGAGAAATTGATCATGTTTAAACTCCAGCTGGATTAAATTTGTATTATTTTTTCATATAGGTGCGAGTTTTAATATTTTTTTATACATTTGCTTTGCTAATCGAGCAACCAATTTGAATATTAAAGTATAAATAAAAGGATTATGAAAAGGACATTTAGAACTGTTGCTACTATTGCTTTAGCCGGGTTTGTCGTTGCGTCTTGTTCTTCTTTGAATAAGATGAAAAAAATGGAGAAAAATATTGCTTACAAAGTAACCCCGGAAATGCTGGAGGCAAAAGGTGGTCAGGTAGACGTTAAAATTGATGCTACTATTCCTCCTAAATATTTTAATAAAAAAGTAACCCTGGTCGCTACTCCGGTGCTGAAATTCCAGGATGGTGGAGAAAAGGCTTTTGCTCCTAAAACCTTTCAGGGGGAAAAAGTACAGGGCAATAATACTGTAGTTCCTTATGCTACTGAAAAGACTGTTTCTTATAGCGGACAGGTGCCATTTGAAGAGGGAATGAGAGTGTCCGGATTGTATGTTAAATTTGTAGGAAGCAAGGGAGCTAAGTCTGCAGAATATGAATCTAACAAAATTGCTGACGGTGTTTTGGCTACCGCAACTCTGGTAGACAATGCACCTGCTACCGTTATTGGGGCTGACGAATTCGAACGTATAACCAAAGAAGAACAGGAAGCTGCCATCTATTACCTGATTAATTCTGCTCAGATCCGTACTAAAGAGATTAATTCTGCAGATATCAAGGCTATGGAAAAATTTCTGAAAGATGCTAAGGCTGCTGAAGATATGGAGTTGAAAAATATACAGATCCAGTCTTATGCTTCTCCTGATGGTCCGATGTCTTTGAATGAAAAGCTGGCTAACAACCGTGAAGGTGCTGCTGACAAATTTGTAAAGAACAACATGAAGAAAAATAAAGTGGATGAATATAAGAATCTGGATTTCTTCAAAAAATATGTTGTAGCAGAAGACTGGGAAGGATTCAAGAAAGCTATGGAAGAATCTAATATCCGTGATAAAGAATTGATTCTGCGTGTGCTGGCTATGTATTCTGATCCGGAAGTAAGAGAGAGAGAAATCAAAAACATCTCTTCTGCTTATTCAGTTGTTGCTGACCAGATACTGCCGAAACTGAGACGTTCTAAATTTATTGTAAATGCTGAGCGTATTGGGAAATCTGATGAGCAAATCCGTGATCTGGCTAAATCTAATCCTTCTCAACTGAATGTTGAAGAGCTGTTATATGCGGCTACTCTGTTTGACAATAATGCTGATAAACTGGCCGTTTATGAAACTGCTATTAGTCAGTTCCCGAACGATTGGAGAGGTTATAACGATGCTGGTATGATCCAGTTCGAAATGGGTAAGATTGCCCAGGCTAAAGCTAATTTCGAAAAAGCTAATTCACTGTCTGCAAATAACAAGACTATCCAGAATAACCTGGGTGCTGTTGCTCTGAAAAACGGTAATATTCAGGAAGCTGAAGTACTGTTCGGAGCTGCTACTGGCGTTGGTAACGAAGTAAACTACAACAAAGGTATTATCGCTATCATGAAAGGGGATTACAAAGCTGCTGTTGATTATTTCGGAAAATGCAACTGTGCAAATGCTGCACTGGCAAATTTGTTAGCAGGAAATACCAACGAAGCTTCCAAGAAACTGAGTGAAGGTCCTGACACTGCATTAGCTTCTTATCTGAAGGCTGTTATTGCTGCCCGTAATAATGACACTAATGCTGTTCTTACTAACCTGAAAGCTGCTTGCAACAAAGATGCAGGAATGAAAAAACTGGCTGCTACCGATATGGAATTTGCAAAATTATTTGGCAATGCAGATTTTGATGCAATTGTAAAATAATTTTTCAGAAAGTAAAAATAGAAACTGCCGGAACTTCTCCGGCAGTTTTTTTATGTTTAACTTTTATCTTTTCTTTAACACATCTTTTCCCGGTCTTATTCTAAATTTGCTAACTGAGCAATATTGCCATATTACGGCAACTTTATAACCAGGAATGATATGAAGGAATTTACTACATTTATTTTACTAACCCTGGCTTTATTTTCCTGTTCGCGTGATAATACCGTTCAAATTAGCGGGAGGATAGAGAATGGAGATTCCATTGTAAGTATATGGGTAGAGGATAGTGTATATACCTTCCCTTTGGACCAGCAGGATTTTTTTTCGGGTAAAATTCCTTTGAAGAAAAATGGTTATGCAACTCTGTTGCATAATTCTCTGAATTTGTATCTGAGCCCGGGGGAAAATCTGGAAATTAGTGTCAATGCACGTAATTTTTCCGGATCACTCTCTTTCAGGGGAAGTCTGGGGGGTATAAACAGTTATCTGAAAGAACAGGAAGTGGCAGTCTTTTTTGATAAAGATTACTATGCATTGGGGGAAGAGGAGTTTGTGAGGAAGATGAAACAACTGATTGATGAAAAAATTAAATTGCTGGAAGCAAAGAACTTTGATGAGTCATTTACGAAATTGGAGAAAGAAAGGATACGTTATTCCATTGCTGAAAGAGTTGCTTTTTATCCGATTTATCAGAAAAGGATGTTCCCTGCACGGGACACTAAACCTGGACCATTGTTTACAGACTTTTTATCTTCATTTTCCCTGAACAATGAAGAATTGCTGGGGTCACAGGATTATCAGTCCTTTTTATTGAATTATGTGTATTTGCAAGGAAGTAAAGGGAATAGAACAGGTGAGAATTATTCTGATGGAAT
>CAJMQA010000086.1 GCA_905215395.1 uncultured bacterium
AACAAATCAGGAATACAAACACTGGCATCAACCCCCGCGGCGCGGTAATACAACACTATCATCCCCCACAACACGGCCCGCGGAACCCTTTTCAGTACACCCCGAAAAACAGTTGTCACCCACAATCTTTTTGACCATACTTCCGGAACAGCAATTTTACTTTGCGGTGACTGTAACGGATGGTATGAAACCGGGGCTTGCCGTGAAGTGCTTATCAAACACAACAGGTTTATCAATTCGCTGACGAACCTCTTTCAATTCACAAATGCTATTATCTCCATATACCCTGAAATTCCAAATCTGGCAGCCCAACAAAAATTTTTCCACGGAGGTCAGGGAAAGCCAGGGATTATTATTGAAAAGAATCGTTTTGAAACATTCGACTCTCCCATCTTATATGCAAAATCAGTCCGGGGATTAATTTTCAGAAACAATAAAATTATTCACAATCAAGAATTTCCAGCTTTCCACTGGAACAAATATCCTTTCTTTTTTGAAAAAGTGGCTGATATTACAATCAAAAACAATATCTTCGACACGCCATTCGATGCCAATCAGGATATTCGCTTGAATTTAACACCAAAGACCGAAATTCGTATGGAATAATTAAATAAAAAATGAAAAAAGCTATCGTATTACTATCGGGAGGGCTGGACTCCACCACTGCCTTATATCTGGCCAAAAGCCAGGGATTCGGTGAAATATATGCCCTTACTTTTGAATATGGTCAGAAACACGATAAAGAGTTGAAATGTGCCATGGATATTGCCAAAACAGCAGGAGTCAAAGAACACAAAGTGGTAAATCTTTTATTAAACCAATGGAGCGGTTGTTCCCTGACCGATCCGGAGATGGAAATAGAAAACGGCAATATAAACCGGAAAGATATACCCTCGACCTATGTACCCGCCCGCAATATGGTTTTTCTTTCAGTTGCAGCCTCTTGGGCAGATGCACTGAATATTACAGATATTTTTATAGGTGTCAGTGAAGTGGATTATTCCGGATATGTGGACTGCCGGGAAGAATTTATCCGGGCAATGGAGGAAGCCATCAACCTGGGCACAGTTCTGGGAGCTGAAAAAAAACAAAGGATAACTCTGCATGCTCCTTTCATGCATATGACTAAAGCTGAAGAAATCCGGCTGGGAAATCAGCTCGGTATAGATTTCGGAAAAACCTGGACCTGTTACCGGGGAGATAATACCCCATGCGGCACCTGTGACAGCTGCCTTTTACGGGCTAAAGCTTTTGAAGAAGCAGGTATAAAAGACCCTCTGATCCCATAAAATTATAAAATCATGATTATTCGCAAACAATTCAAATTTGAAGGGGCTCATATTGTCCGTAATTGTTCCTCTCAGCGTTGCCGGGAAAACATTCACGGCCATTCTTATATTGCAGAAGTTTTTATCACTTCCGACAAACTGGACGATGGATTTATGGTAATGGATTTCTGCCGGTTGGAACATGTAAAGGAGTTTATTGAAAGTTTCGACCACACTTATTCTCTCTGGAAACAGGAAAAAGAGGAATTGAAAGAATTTGTGTATCGTTACAACCGCAGAGTAGCAGAAATTCCGGTTTCTCCTTCAGCAGAAGGATATGCCCTGATGTTTTTTTACGCAATAGATCAGCTCCTGCAACATACCCCACGTATCAACGGAGAAGGTAATGTACTCCTGCATTCAGTGCGTGTACACGAAACTGCGACTGGATATGCAGAGGCTTTCCGGGAAGATCTGGAACTGGTTAACTTCAAAATCAAAGATATTCGTTTTTCTGAAGGAATAACAGAAGAGTGGAAATCTTCTCAATGGTGGGATAAATTAAAATAAACATGTTATTAGCAAAAGACGGCATATTCCCGATTGTTAGAGATCAGGAGGGACATTTGCTTCCCTTCCGGCCTGCCTCAGGCTTTCCCTTTCCCGGAACAATTCAGGGAGAAGGAAAATTATGCGGAGTTCCCTCTATTTTTATCCGTCTGGCTGGCTGCAATCTTCACTGTTGCTGGAAATCACAGGACGGACAAATCTCCCCTTGCGACACGACTTATGCAGCATATGAAATTGAAGATGCACAACAATATCCGGTAGAAAATATTTATCAGATTCTCGTGCACAACACAGATCATATCAGACATATTGTCGTTACAGGAGGTGAACCGTTACTTCAATGGAAAGAACTGACAGAACTATGTATCAAATTAAAACAAAACAATCAATTCCATATAACTCTGGAAACCAACGCCACCTTGTTCCAGAAAGAACTTGCAGACAGGATTGACTTTTTCAGCCTTTCTCCCAAACTAAGTAGCTCCCATCAACAGGAGGCTTCGCAGGTTCTGCGTCTGAATCCGGAATGTATCCAGGCTTACATTAACCATGTCCGTCGTCATCATAAGGATTTTCAGCTAAAATTTGTATATGCTTCTGAAAATGATATTCACGAAATCCAGTCCCTCCTGACCCAACTACATGCTTGGAAGAATGAAGATATTCTCTTAATGCCTTTGGGAGGAACGCCGGAAATATTACGAACAAACACCATTAAAACATTAGAACATTGTATTCGGAACGGATGGCGGTATTGTGACCGTCTACACATTTCACTTTTCGGAAATAAAGCTGGGGTGTAAGGACAGTAATGTCGGAGTTTTATAGAAAACCTTTTCTTCATCCAGCAACTTCCGTAAACGTTCCGTGGCTATCTCCCTATATGCTTCAAAATGGTGTAACAAATCCTTTATTTCCAAATCCTGTTTCTGCAAAAGAAGTAAAATTTCCCGGTCTATATGCTGTTTTTCAGTGTATCCGGCCTTTTTCTTTTTATCCAGACAGAGGTCACATACCCCACATGTTTTTTTCTCCTTCTGCCCGAAATAGTCCATCAGAAAAAGCTGCCGGCAATCCGGACAAGCTTCAATATAAGTAATCATGCTCTCCACTTTCGCCGCATATACCTGTTTCCGGTCTGCATATGCCTCCCGGCTGAAATGTAAATAAGAGGCTGGTACTCTGGGTTGGTGATAAACAATATATGGCCGGTCATTTCCTGGAATATAACTAATGATCCGCCGCTTAGCCAAAATTAATAAAGCGTTATAAACATCTTCCCGTTTCACTCCCAGCTTACCTGCAAGTGCTTCTTCATCTACATAGGCATACTGTACGAACACTCCCGAAAAAGAGCGTAACACCAGTTCCGTTAACTGTTCCAGTAAGTGACTCCCCAACTCTATCTTATACAATTGATCCCGTAATATAAGAAAAGAAATACGCGAACGAGCATGTACTTCAGTGGTACATTCCAGATATCCGGCAGCCTGTAATACCCGGATAGCTGCCAATGCTCTGCCCGTTTCCAACCCGAAAGTCTTTACAAAAGCCTCCGTATCAAATTCAAAAGCAAAGCCGGTACCGTCCCCCTCTTCAATTCCAAAAAAATTTCCCAACGCCTGATAAACTTCCCGGATGTATTTGATTTCAGGAAATCCCTGATTTATCCTTTTCTTTAAGGCAGCCAGTGAAGCTTCATTGTATAATAATACAGCAAAAGCCCGTTTTCCGTCTCTGCCGGCCCGGCCTGCTTCCTGAAAATAAGTTTCGGGACTATCCGGAATGTCAAAATGGACTACGACCCGCACATCCGGTTTATCGATCCCCATCCCAAAAGCATTAGTTGCCACAATCACCGGAACCTGATCTTGTTTCCAGGCTTCCTGTTTTTGTTCTCTCTGGAAAGAGGTCAAACCGGCATGATAGTAATCAGCCTTGATTCCTTTTTTCTGTAAAAAATCGGCTAATTCCACTGCAGAAGCTCTTTTCCGTACATAAACAATTGCACAGGACGACATCCGGGACAAGATATGTAACAATTCCCCCAGCTTATCATTAGCCTTCCGGATCACATAGGAGATATTGTCCCGGCGGAAACTTTTGGATAACACATGATATTCCCTGAACTTCAGATGGAACTGTATATCTTCGACAACTCTGGGGGTTGCTGTTGCAGTCAAAGCGAGTACAGGAATCTCAGGAAACCATTCCCGGATCTCTGCAATCCGCAGATAGGACGGTCTGAAATCGTATCCCCACTGAGAAATGCAATGCGCTTCATCCACTGCCAGCATAGATAATGGCATGGATTTCAGATTTTTCCGGAAAACTTCAGAAGCCAGCCGCTCAGGAGATATATAAAGAAATCTGAGTTTCCCGGCAATCGCTTTATTGACTGAAGATTCAATTTGCTCCCTCCCCATTCCCGTATAAACAGCATCAGCACCAATATTTCTTTGCCGTAATCCCTCCACCTGGTCTTTCATCAATGCAATCAAGGGGGTAATGACCACACATACCCCGTCCATGGCCAAAGCAGGCACCTGATAAGTCAGCGATTTTCCGCCTCCTGTCGGCATCAGGGCTAAAGTATCTTTCCCTTCCAGAACCGAGAGAATAATATCTTCCTGAAGGGGTCGGAAATCATCATACCCCCAATATCGTTTCAATATATCTCTGATTTTTACTTTCATGTTAAATACCTACTGCAAAGATACAACCTGATTTGAGATGAAATCGAAAATCCAAATTGAAAATTAAAAATTATTTACTACTTTCGTCCGAACGTTATTGAATAAGCTTAAAATGAGAGTTATTTATCTATTGACTATACTTTTTTGTTTATGTGCCTGCCGCCAGAAAAAAACAACAGAAATACCTGTTGCACAGGTTTTTGAAAACTATTTATACCGCAATGAAGTGGCTGATTTTATTCCGCACGGTACAGCTCCGGAAGACAGTTTACTGATGGCCCAGAGCTATATCCGGAATTGGGTGACACAAAAATTGTTACTGCATAAAGCAATAGAAAACCTGTCCGGCGAAGATATGAATATCCAGAAACAAGTGGATGACTACCGGACCTCACTTTTAATATATCAATACAAACAAAAACTGATTGCACAACGTTTGATGGATGAAATCAGCGAATCTGAAATTGAGAATTATTTCAACGGGAATGAAAAAAATTTTGTGTTAGCAACTCCTATCGTCAAAGCAGTATTCTTTATTCTCCCCAAAACAGCCCCTAACCTGAAGGAAGTGAAAAAATGGTTTCTTTCTGACAAGGCAACTGACCAGGAAAGCTTGGAAGAATATTGCCTGACCAATGCCCGGAAATACGATAAATTTCAGAACAAATGGATTGAAGTCAAATACATTTTGAATCTGATTCCCGGAGATTTCAATACCCTCGAAAAAGAAATACTGGTATCTAAAAATATTGAAAAAGAAGATGATGACAATTATTATTTTCTCAAAATAAAGGAAATGCGGAGAGAACAAACCATCGCTCCGATAGATTACGTCCGGGATGAAATTGTTTTAATTTTAAAAAATAAAAAGAAACTTCAATTTGAGAATGAACTGGAAAAACAAATCAATCAGGAAGGCATACGGAAAAACTATGTGAAAATTTACTAAACTTCACCTCAAATCTCTGTGTTTTCAATAAAAAATAGTAGTTTAGAGGGCTCAAATCAGCCTATATAAAAACAAATTATATACACATGAAAAAGTATTTATTATTACTTGTTTTATCCCTTCAGTTCGGATTCATTTCCGCACAGAAAAATGTTATCGACAAAATCGTTGCGGTTGTCGGAGATGAAATCATATTAAAATCAGACATTGAAAATGCTTTCCTGCAGGAACAAGGCCAGGGATTGATCTCTTCCTCTCCGGATTATAAAGCAGAATTGCTGGAACGTCAGCTGATACAAAAACTATTGATGGCTCAGGCACAGGTAGACAGTGTTTCTGTTACTGAAGAAGAGGTTGAAAATGCCGTTACATCTCAGGTTGAATTCTTTATCAGTAATATCGGCTCTCAGGAAAAGCTGGAAGCTTATTTCGGAAAATCCATACAAGAGATCAAAGACGATATGCGTGCTCCTATCCGCGAACAGCTGATCACAGAACAAATGCAACAAAAAATTGTAGAAAAAATACGTGTTACACCTTCAGAAGTAAGGGCTTATTATAAAAAGGTACCCAAAGACAGCCTGCCGGATATGCCCGATCGTTATGAATTACAACAGATTGTATTGCGACCGGAAATCAGTGAAGCTGAGAAAGAAAGGATCCGGGAGGAACTACGCAAATTCCGCGACCAGATCTTAAACGGCGAAAAAACATTCAATACATTAGCTGTACTCTATTCCGAAGATCAGGTTTCAGCTGTCCGAGGCGGAGAATTGGGATATCAACCCAAACAGGGACTGGACCCGGCTTTTGCCGAAGCAGCTTTTAGCTTAAAACCGGGAAAGATTTCTAAAATTGTAGAATCAGAATTTGGTTTTCACATTATTCAATTGATTGACCGCCAAGGAGAAAAAATAAATGTCCGTCACATTTTGCTTCAACCTAAAGTATCGGAAAAAGAAAAAGAAGAAGCATTGAACCGTCTGGACACCATCCGCCAGTATATAAACGAAGGAAAAATGAGCTTTGAAGAAGCTGCCTATTATTTTTCAACAGACAAGAAAACCAGAAATAACGGAGGTTTATTTGCCGATCCTCAAACTTCTGAAGCAAGAATTGCCAGAGCCGATATTCCTGGTGAAATGGCACGTGTTATCAATAAAATGAAACCGGGAGAAATATCGGAACCTTTCATCAGCCATGAACGTGGCCGTGAAGAATACAAAATCGTTAAAGTAAAAGCATTTTATCCGCAGCACAAAGCTAATATAGACGATGACTGGCAAAACTTTGAACTCATGCTGAAGAAGGAGAAACAAATGGATAAACTGGAAAAATGGATCAAGGAAAAACAAGCCAGTACTTATATTCACATTGACGAAAGCTTCAAAAATGCAAAATTCCGTTATGACGGTTGGATAAAATAAGCGCGAAGTATGGAAGACAATGTGAAGCTCATTGATCAACTGAAAGCAAAATACGATAATTTGCGTCGGGAAATCGGACGTAAAATTATCGGTCAGGAAGAAATCATCAATAAAATACTGGTTTCTGTGTTCAGCAACGGACATTGTTTGTTGATTGGTGTTCCGGGTTTAGCAAAAACTTTAATGGTTACAGCTATTTCCGAAACTCTGGACTTGAAATACAGCCGGATTCAATTTACCCCGGACCTGATGCCTTCTGATATTATCGGAACAGAAATACTGGACAACAATAAGGAATTCCGGTTCGTCAAAGGTCCTTTGTTTGCCAACATTATCCTGGCGGACGAGATCAACCGTACTCCGCCAAAAACCCAGAGTGCTTTGCTCGAAGCCATGCAGGAACGGGAAATTACGGCAGCAGGCACCACCCGAAAACTGGAACAACCCTTTTTTGTACTAGCTACGCAGAATCCGATTGAACAGGAAGGCACCTATCCCCTGCCCGAAGCACAACTGGACCGCTTTATGTTCAGTTTGACATTGGACTACCCTTCCCTGGAAGAGGAAATCGCTATTGTGGAAAGCACAACAGGCGCTGATGTTCCCCGGTTGAAACCGGTTATCAGTGGAGAAGAAATTTTGAAATTTCAATCGGTAATCCGCTTGATGCCGGTTCCCCGTCATATCACTGAATATGCTGTCCGCCTGGTAGCAAAAACCCGTCCGGGGCTCCCCGGTGCCCATCCTATGGCTGACAAATACCTGAACTGGGGAGCAGGTCCCCGAGCCTCACAATTCCTGATCTCAGGTGCCAAAGCCTATGCTGCGCTTCAGGGAAAATATGCCCCCGATCCGGAAGACGTAAAATATGTTGCTGAACCCATCCTCAGACATAGAATTTTCAAAAACTATAAGGCTGAAGCTGAACACATTCAGGTAGAGGCGCTTATACAGGAATTCGTAAAATAATGAAAAGACATATCCTATTGTTTCTGATTGGCATGTTGGTCTATCCGCTGGCAGCCCAGGAACAAAACGAAAAAGTAAAAATTAAACACTCAGACCGTTTTTACATATTAAAAACAGGTGTAAACCGACTGATCGGCAATGTGGAACTACTCCACAAAGACATCGTTATGACCTGCGACAGTATGTACCAGTATCCCGACAGCAATTACGTCGAAGCTTTCGGAAATGTACATGTTGTTCAAAATGATACCCTGAACTTATGGGGAGATTTCATGACTTATAATGCAAATACCGAGCAGGTAAAAGTCCGTCAAAATGTAACCCTGAAAAACCCGGAGCTCACACTGACAACCAATTTTCTGGATTATGATGCCGCCAACCGGATCGGGCATTATTTTAACCGGGGCACTATCCGTGATAGTGTCAATACGTTAATCAGCGATATCGGTTACTATTACATGGCTATCAATGAAATGTTCTTCAAAGATAGCGTACAGGTTTATAATCCCGAATATACTTTGTACTCAGATACCCTGAAATATCAAACTGTCACAAAGGTGATTACAATTCTCGGACCCACTTATATCTACGGGGATAACCGTACCTTGTATTCGGAAGATGGTTGGTATAATTCCCTGACATCACATGCAGAATTGTATAAAAACAACAAACTGACCTATAATGAATACTATGGCAGATCAGACACCCTGGTTATGGATAGTATTTCAGGAACTGCGATTATGCGCCAAAATGTACATTTGTTTGATTCGGTCAATAATGTGATTGTGGAGGGGAATTACGGGGAAGTTCTGAAAAACAATGACTATGCTTTCGTTACCGACAGGGCTTTGCTGACCATGGTTGGAAATCCGGATTCTTTATTTGTACATGGAGATACTCTTTCCATTAGTAAGGACTCCATCGGAAACAACATCATGAAGGCCTATTACAATACTAAATTTTTTAATCCGGAATTACAGGGGCTCTGTGATTCTATGACTTTCCTGACGGTTGATTCTACAGTCTATCTTCATGGTAATCCGATTGTCTGGGCCAGCGGGAACCAAATGACAGGAACTGAAATCACCATGCATTTGAAGGACAATGAAGTAGACAGATTCAATATCAATAGCAAAGCTATGATTATAAATCCGTTGGATTCTACCAAATTCAACCAGATCAAAGGGAGGAATATGACCGGATATGTCCGGAAAAATGAACTCTATCTGGTTAACGTGAACGGTAACGGAGAAGTTCTCTACTACCCGGACGATAAAGGAATGATCATCGGACTGAATAAAACCATCAGTTCTACCATAAAAATACAGCTGGTTCAGAAAAAAGTCAACCGTATTGTTTTTATTACCAAACCGGAAGGACAATTAAATCCCCTGTTTCTGGTTAAGAAGGAAGACCGCTATCTGAAGGATTTTAACTGGTATATCCATCTGAAGCCCCTGAAGAAAGAAGATATTTTTATAAAATAAGAGGGTAAAAAAGAAAGGGTAAAAGCTATAACAATACTTTTACCCTTTCTTTTTTCTACTTTGCTTCTTATTCCTCGAAATATACGGAATAACGATTCCAGAACGCTTCGTTGGCTTTGATATCTTCATAGTATTGGCGTCCATTAATAGGAGTCGGTTTGTCCATATTTACACGGGTCGTAACATATTCCATCTGTCCTTTCATCTCTTTACCATCCTGCAGATAAGAATAATCAATCGTAACCCCGCTCAGGAAATAAACTGATTTCAGTTTTTTATAGGTTGTAGTAATGGTCATTTTAACATCACTTTTCGGGGTTTCATTAATGGTCACAAGATTACGTCCCAATGTATTGAAATCCCTGGAAGTGAGATAAACAACATTTTTCAATACAGCAAAATCTTTCAGATTAACGTAAATTTCTCCACTATATGTCTGCACGGAGGGATCTCCGGTTGTTGAGATAGACGGATTCTGAGCCACATAACTGATAACCTGTACAGAATCACCTTCATAATGCAGTTTACCTTTATTCTTCAGCTTATAATCACGTGAATTAATGATATCCAGGACATTCCGGGTATTTCTTACAATATCAGCTGTTAAAATATCATCCAGATAAGTCAAACCATCGTACACAGATTTCACGGGTTCATTGCGTCTGACCTCATTGAACTTATAATTCAGTTCTTTAAAGGCAGCAGCAACATCTTCCCGGTTATATCCCTGAGCATCATAAATAGTTACAGTAGCTTCCTTTACCTTCTCTGTCCCTTCCGCCTGAGTAACATATTTAAAGAATCCTTCATAATTGTAAGGCGTTGAAATATAATTCTTATTGATATGAGACACCACATTTTGCAGCATCTTTTTATAAACCAGCAGCTGTCCGTATACATCCACCTCCCCGATACCATAGGTTACCGGACGTAGTATAATTTTCAGGTCAGGATTTGCCTGAGCTTCATATACCTTCATTTCCATCGGGGCATAACCAACCGCCGATATCCGGATCACATGGGTGGAATATTTATCCGGCACAGTTAATTCAAAATGTCCGTCCATATCTGAAGCCACTCCTGCCACCGTACCTAAAAGACCCAGATTTGCAAATGCAACAGCTTCTTTGGTATTACCATCCAAAATCGTTCCTTTGATGGTTATCTTCCCATCATTCTGGGCCTTTCCGGCAATCACACTCCCCAGTATTAATATCATCAGTAAAAATAATCTTCTGTTCATAGTATCTGTACTTTTTAGTAATTCAAGCTGTTTTTACGTTTAGTTTCTATTTTATTTTATATATTTGCCCCAAAGTAAGTAATTATAATGCTTAAAACCAAAATGTGTCAATAAATAATTCAGAACCGTTATATATGAGAAGGACAGTTTTATACATAGGAGGATTCATGATCATTTCATCCTTAGCCGTATCTTGTGTTTCTAAGAAAAAATTTGAAGAACTGGCAAGAGCAAAGAGAGAAGTTGACCGTAATGTATTGGATCTGAAACGGAATAAAAAACAACTGGAAGAACAACTTCAACTGGCCAAAGACGATTTCAATACCATTCGTTATAAACTGACTGAAAACAATGCAGTAAAGGATAAAACCATCGATCAGCTATATACAAAACTTCGTTCTCTGGAAAGCAAACAGGTGGAACTAAAGTCTGAATTAAGCAACGTAGCCGACCAGATTAAAACAACCACTCAATCTTCCAGTGAACAGATAGCCGTTCTGGAAAGTAATCTGCAAAAAGTATCCGCAGACCGGGATCAATTGCGTAAAAAGCTGACAGAGGTGCAAACGGATTTGGAAGCAGAAAACAGAAGAATCAGGAGCGAACTGGAAACAGCTTCAGCCAAGGTTCGGAATCAATCAGCAGAAGTAGAAAAACTCAACACGACCAATGAGGAACTGAACAAAAAACTGAACTGGATCAGAAAAACAAAGGCAAATGCCGATGCTGAGATCAAGAAATTGACCAATCAGGTGAATTTGTTAAAAAAAGAACTCAATAAATAATTATTCCGGAAAATGATTTTTATTGTAATTGGAATAACAGGGCTGCTAATTCTAGTCGCCCTGTTTACATATATAGACAAATGCAAAAATAAAACTGCTGAGCAGGAAATTATTGCGCCTCCGGCAGAATGCTGCGGAGCTCATGCGGTATGTGAAAAGGGACTAAAAAAGGCTGCCCCCGAAATTGAGTACTTTGAAGACGAAGAACTGGACCTTTTCAGGCATATAGCCGCCGATTC
>CAJMQA010000087.1 GCA_905215395.1 uncultured bacterium
TCACCCACGCCAGGAATACCGGGATTTTCCGGGTCCTCCAGCCAGGCGCCGGCACGCTGGAGAATCAGATTGATCTCGAGGATTTCGTTCCGTCCGATAGCTGTACTCACTGCAGCCGTCCAGGCCACATCGGCAGGTTGGGCCAATCCGGTAGTTTTTCCCAGCGGAACATAGCCCGCCTGAGCCCTGCCGATCAATACGACGTCAAATTTCTCTGCGCTTATGCTTGTTGACCCTCCGGGCAGCATCCGGATATCTTTCCAGAGGGTGATCTTTTCGGACGGATTTAAAATTGTTCCTCCTTCATATCCGCTGGCAGGCTCTGTGGTCAGGAACGGACTTTTGGTATAAAGCACATCGGTCTTCCCTCCCTTGCTCAAGGCTATTTCGGGGGTGATGGCAGTTGTTGCGCGCCGGATACGGCAGCTAGCCGTATTGCCGGTAAAATCGACAAGATCGTTCCCATTCAGCGACTGATTAATACGAACCCTCAACATAGACACAGCCCGTTCAAGCGATGTTGTAATAGTAGCTGGCTCACCGTCAGCGATGATCACATTGGTTGTCTTACCTACAAAAATTTCTGCCGGTTCGCTGTATCCGACAGCACCTGCCTCCGCAGCTCCCTGAGGGGCAAACTCCGGATTCACCACCAGTTTCATCAGCAAAGCCGTGACAAGCTGACCGACACAACTGTTTTCATTCCAGTCTGCCTTTATGGAAGCCTGCTGTGAATTGGCAATCACATATACCGTATACTTTTTCCCCGAGGCCGAAGTCTTGATATTTGTCAACGTAAATGTCTGCGACGAAATATCTCCTGCTGCCGGCAGTGAGAATATCTTACGGGCATCTTTCACTTTTCCGTCCTCTACGAACAGGATCATCAGGTCTTTGATGTTCTTATTCCAGGCTGTTGTCGGCTTCGCCGTAGAAGAAGCAATGGCCTTTGTTTCCGTACTCTTCCCAAAACCTAATGTCACCCGCACTTCGCCCACACTGTTCTCATCCGTGCCGTTTGCTGTTGTGTTGTCTTTGCTACAGGCAGTCATCCCGACCGCGACAAGGGCAGCGACCAATAATACATAAATTGTTCTCATAGGGTTTATTTTTTATTTTAACTGTTAATTTTTTTTCCATAAAAACACCCGGATCATATTGCTCCTCCCGACCAGTTCCACAATCCTCGGGGTATATATCGTTCCTCCAGGCCGGACATGAATGAATATATTCTCATTGGCAGAATTCATAATTTCTCCGTAATAACGGGACACATCGTAAGTCGAGTTCGGTCCTAGTCCGCACCAATCCTCCTTGGTCCAGTTGTCTACCAACACCCTCCCGTTGGAACACTTGAATTTAAGGACATGGGAACTTTGTCCCCCGCTCAATCCGTCTTCCGTCTTCACTTTCACAACCTTACGCAAAGTACCAAAAATAAGGGTGGCTGTGTGATACCCATCCCTATCCACCGTCGTATTGCCTGTATTGGGGTTTCTTACACAATACGACAGGACATATTTTCCGGGATCATTGAGATCAGATTTAAGCTCAAAATCATTTTGTCCCGTCCCATGTACCAGTTTCAATTCCGTATCCACTACACTGGCATCCAGTGTTTTCGTAATAACAGTACATATAGGCTGGGAATAAGTTTGCCCGGTGTAGGATCGGTAAATCCAGGCCACCGACGCTTCCAGTCCCAGCTCATAAAAACCGTTCGTATAGATTTCTCTCATATCCTGCAAACCGTCCATATTCGGCATGATCTTTGCGGCCACATCGTTCAGGAAAGGGGACTTTACAGCTTCTTCATAGGTTAAATGACCGGCATTCCGAATGTCTATCACATTCAGTTCATAGGATACATTGCGTTCTATATCCGCAAACGTACTCTCTGGAGTAGGCAGGGCAAAACGGTAGTATGAAAGAGTATTATTACCCTTGTAATATCCCGACAAAATCAGACTGAACCCCGGAGATTTCCAGTCTTCATCGCGCACCGAACAATGCTGTTCGTACACATACACAGGGGTGGTCCAGGCTCCGTTCAGCAACTTCATATCCGGCACATAATCCTCCGCACGGACGGACGGTCCGACACTGGCTTTGGCCAGGTAACCGTAATTGCACATCTGTTTATATTCTACGCTGACCGGTCTGAACGTCTCTACAGGGACTGAAAAACGGACCCTGAACTTAGCAACATTTTTCTCGAGCTTGACTGTATTTCCCCCATTCACCTTTCTAAACTCTTCATACGACAATTTCGACAAGGTTATTTTTTGGGAACACATCCCGAAAGGAGCAGCCGGTAAATTTCCATCCGCATTCAAATTACTCACCCGGATATCCAAAAAGTCCTGTTGGGTCGAGGTATTTTCTTTCAATGAAACCAATTTTCCCCGGCTATTGCCCACGACATAAAGGTAGTGTTCGGTTTCATCCTGGGTCATGGAAAAATCTATAACCCCGTTTACGTCTGCCGCAATCACCTTTTTAACCAGAATATTTTCGGCAGGCGTTCCCCCTCCTGCTTTTTTAAATATCAGCACGGCATAATCCTCAACCGTATTTTCAGTGGCAGCGGCGCGGGTACTAGCCTCTCCCTCCATATCCCGGGGTACACAGTGAAGGGTAAAGATTTCTTCCCTGCCTTCCGCCTGTGTCAGCTCGCCGCGCTGACATCCTACAACCAGCAGCAATAGCAGGCAGCCCCATCCACATTGGTATATATGTTCAAATCTCTTTTTCATCGTATTTTTCACTTATTTATTGCCATCTCTTCCTCACACAACGGACATTTGCCCGCCCATTGCCAGGGACATGCGGCTGCGGATTTGCGGGCCCGACAGCCATACCATCAGACAACCAATAAAGTCCGGCATTGAAATTATTCGGTATTCCCTTGGTTCCTGCATACTGCAACGCATCAGCTGCTTCCTGGGAAGTAGGCAACCGCCATGTGCCTTTTCCGTCATCAGGAATAGAACTGCATACCGTCTGGGCTAGGCTATAACTCACATCCTCCCTATTATCAGTATTATTCACTTCGAGATTGTAATATCTATCCAGTTTATCATCCTGCACACACAGAATTTTCGTAGTCACTTGACTTGAAGGTGTATAAAAAATGGTCTGTCCTCTACTTTCTGCTGTATAATAACTAGGATTAAGATTATTATTTAATGGGGGAAGGGGTGTTGTCTTATAATATCTCGACGTATATGAATTGGAATTACCAACTTCCACTATTTCATAGGCCCAAAACCTCGACTCTACTGGCATCTTGTTCGCTTCCATATAGAGCAGACCTTCCCGAATGGTCGACACCCGCCAGCATCCTTTCCCTGTCAGTGGATCGTTCTCCGTACCCTCATAATAAGAGGCACAGCCCGTGTTCCCATTCTTGGAATATTCCTCGAGCATGCGATCCTGTGTCAGCAGAGTTCCCATGAAATCAAAATTTACAGCCGGTGTATACCCCATCGCTTCGCTCCAGGTCAGTCCGGTTAAGATACTTGAAGCAAAGCGTGTTTTCTGGCTATTGATAACCAATGTTCTCTCGATGTTATTAGCACGCATTTTTATGTGAACACTGAAAACCTTTCCCACCTGCCAGTTCCCCAACTGCAATTCCAAACGGCCGCTTTTATGGGTATTGTCATCCCATAGTGTCCGGACGACAAATTCATTCGGGGCTACCGTATCCCCTGAGTCAAACCGGGGCTTATCGATCCACACCTGTCCCGGCCCCTCGGCGCGGAAATTAACATAACGCGGCAGCCGGAATGAGCGGAAATTGTCCAGCTGTTCTACTTGCAAAAAGAATCCGTAGGCATCGCCAACCTCTGAACTTACAGACTGTTCCTCCCAGTCGCCCACCACCTTTTTGTCCACTTTCCAGTCATCGATCTGGATACCCATTCCGGTAACAGCCGTAAACCTGAATTTATATACCTTGTTCCGGTCAACTTTATTGTCAGAGCCCCCTGACATGGAATTTCCCACCGGAAACCGATATTCGGAACTTCCCAGTCTGCTTCCCTCCCGATACCTGTCGGCCTGAATGACCAGCATCATTACCCGGTCACCTGCCGGCCAGTATTCGGGAACCACCAACTCGGCAGTATCCCGGAAAAGAGCTCCAACCGAGTGTGACGGTAAATTAAGGTCGCACTCAGCATACACGGCACCGTCATATGTCCGGGGAAGCAGAAAACTGTATGCCGGCACTTCCGTCAGTTTTGCCCCGGTAAATTTCAACTCAATTCCGTCGGCCGTAGAGGGAGTAAGGTCAAACTCTACCTTCACTTTTGCTGCCGTATACTCACTGGTGGTGAGCCCTTTCTTGCTAATGTCAACGCCGTCTCCGTCCAATATCACCCCCGACCCGTCGTTACGGGCATATATATTGTGATAATAGTGGTAACGCTGGACGGTATTAACCTCCGGAGACAGGTTCTCGTTGATCTTCACTTGCTGTAATTGCTCCAGCGTTCTGATATTTTCCAGACTCTTCTCCTCATTGATAATCGTATAAATATCCTGGTATTTTGCCCCCTGAAGCGGGATTTTTCCTGACGTACCCGTAAACACCTTATTGGAAACAAAGGTCTTGGGTCCTGTGTCATTCTCACCGGCAAATACGATCACCCGCACTTTATCGGTGGTACCTGCCAATGGCTTTACATCAGAATTATACATCAGAAACATCCCTCCTTCCGACGGGTCCGGCTCTGTACCGATCTCCTGCTGGCAAGCCGTCAAAAGGCAAAGACACAAACACATGGTCCCCCATATCTGTTTTTTCCTGTTTTGTATCATATTTTTCCGTTTACCTGTTTTCATATTGCAGTTATTCATTAATGCAGATTAGGATCACCAGACACCACCTCCTCCCAGACAGGCAGCATTGAAAAATCACAGGAAAGTGACAAATCAAGGGAAGTCAGTTTCAGCTTCACCCGCATAATTTGATTACATCGGGCAGGCATCGGCAGCTCTTTGGTCTGATTCATCATCACTTCTCCCTGCCCATTCGTAATAAAAACCCTCACCGACATCCTGGGGACAACAATATCCTGCGGATTGGGATTCAGGCTTCCGTCCGGATTCAGGAAATCCGTGCCCCGGTGGGCAGGAATAATATAAGCCAGGGTATCGCTCGCAAAGCCACCTCCCGGCAGGGCTTTAAATTTCAAAGTACCCACCAAGGGGGTTGACAGAGCGTCCGGACTGTTTTTTGAGGGCATAAGATGCCCTTCCCAATCGATTTTCGACGGCACGCCTATCAGTTCGATCTTTTGTGTTCCGCTCAGGTCAATGTTGCTGGCTTTCTCGACAAAGAACTCTACTTTGGCTACGTTCCGCGCCATTGTCACATTATCAATGCTTACAGTCTGGTCTGCATTGACCGTCGGCAAAGCTGCCTTCCCGAAAAGGAATTCAGCTGCCGGCGTACTTTTCCCGTTTTTATCCAATGCAGGCGTGTACTCATACATCAGCTGCCCGGCCATTGGCTGCCCGGCAACCGGATTGTGTATTTGGGTTGTTTTCCCCTGTGGGGACAATAAGGTCAGGTTCCAGTCGCCCGTCCTGATCTGCGAGGTCAGGCTGTTTACCAAACGCTCGATATTGTATATTTCATAACTGAATTTACCATCATACACTCCTCCCCGGTAAGAGACGAGCATACGGATGTCCTGAATGGGATCGACAGCAAAGGACGAAGACGCTCCTTTTGCCTCCAGCTTCAGCAGGCCATTCGAATCGGTAGTCCCTTCCTGGTAATAATCTGTACTACAGCCAGCCATTCCGGAAAGTAGCACGATGCCCCACACAATGCCTGCGATGCGCCCCTTCAAAAGATGTCGTATAAAATTCAGTTCCATAATTTCCACTTTAGTATCCGATTGCATGTTCCGGCAATCGTTGATATGATATCTGACAGTCTACTGTCCGTGTCGCGTCATCGGCGACACTGAGGAGATTCCCCTCCCCGTCGAAAAATAATTCCCCGTCGGTTTTTCCGAATACAAAAAGCGTGTATCCGTCGTCCGTCCTTTCAAATCCGGACACATAGGTTGCCGGAAAATTCCGGGCGACCGTATTCAGTATGCTTTCCGGCATCCGCTGGCGGATCAGTTCCGGCAGCTGGGTGAAATAATATTTAGCTTTAATCAACTCCCCCTCTTCGTCAAACCAAACCTCCCCGTTGTGGAAAACAGCATAATAGTTCTTCCGGTAACGGTAAAAGTCGGGCACTGCTCCCATTCCATGACACAGTCCGCTCAGCAGCTCCAGTGCCCGGTTCGGTAAAGCCTGTTCCTGAATCCGGTGTCCTTTCGCCATTTTTTTATACAGCAAAGAACCCGTTACCATACAACTGCTACACAAGAGTATCATTACGAATATGATTATACTGATATCTTTCATTTACAACACGATAAATAAAACAATTAAGAGGAGCAGGCCCTCTGTCTATGTGCACCACACAATCAGACACAGGGACCTGCCTGAATAAGTATTAAACCTGAATTTCTGCGCTCTCTACACTTCCCCAGTCTGCCATATCCACTTTGATACTAAGCGAACCGAAATTTCCAGGTGCCGGTGGAGTTTCCACACCCTGGGAATTCACAGTCACCGTAAGCACCACAATGCCGTTTGCAATAGCCTTCACATCAAATGCTCCACTCCAGTATACAGGTTTACCTGCTGCAAGTTTAGTTCCGTCAGGCAACGTATACTCCTCAGTGGTAATTCCTTTGATCACCACTTCAAATTTATCGGCGCTCGTACTTCCTCCTCCGGGAAGGCTCAGAATATCCTGATAATATTTGATCCCAGTTGCTGCATTCAATATAGGGTCAGTACCACTATAATCAGTACCAGCCGGTTCCGTACCCAGGAAAGGTTTAGGTACAAAGATTCCGATCTTCGGGCCGTGTCCGGAAGCAGTACCGTCTAATTTCAGCTTCGGATTTGCTTTCCGGAGGTATACCAAAGCTTTAGGGTCTGTAAAACTGATTTTAGTATCATTAGCCTCTATAGGTTTCAGACGTACCCGGATCAATGAAACAGCCCGGGTTAAATGCAGGGCATCAGCGATAGTAGTTGTCTGGTCAGCCGTAATGTTTACACCAGCTTTGTGAGCCAAAAAGATTTCGGCTGGCTGTTTGTACTTTGTTTCACCGGCAAACTCTTCCGGGGCAGTAGCTGCTGCTGTCACCAATTCCAGATATAATTTAGAGAACGTCTGGTTTTTTACGGTTGCAGGCGTCCAGGAGCCTCCGGTTTCATTCTTACGCAGGATACCGGCAGTCTCGCCGGAATTGGCAACAATATAGATGTCACCGGCAGTCATCACGGGCACCTTATCAAACGTTAAGGTCTGTTCCGACAAGTCCGCCTGGGCCGGAACCGCAATTGTGCGTGCATCCAGCACTTTGTCATTGGATACAAACAGAATCATCAGATCCTTTACGCTCTTCGTCCAAGATGTAGCCGGTCTTTTGGTTCCACCTACAGGAGCTTTAGTCTCGGTAGCTTTATCGAATCCGAAGGCGATTTTTACCTCGCCCGTACCCTGATCCTGGGGGGTAGCATCATCTTTATTACAAGCCGCCAGACCCAGTAAAATGAAAGGGATCATTCCCCACAAACGCAATTGCTTTTTCATAATTACAATTTTAAATTAAAAACATTGATTATAATATACATTTCTGTAAAGAGTATCACACATGCTAAAATATTTATAAACACAGTTAAAAAACATTTTATTTACAACTGCAAAGATAATCTTACTTTAACATCTATTATTTTCAAAATTTTCATTTGTTTTTACACTTTGTACAAATTTTCGGCTAAAATGCCTGTTTTAGTGAGTATTTTGAATTTTTTTGATCAATTCACCGGGTGTACAATCAAATTCGCGAAGGCAAAAACGATTAAACTGAGCAGCAGAATTAAAGTTAAATTCATCGATCAATTCCTTGATAGAAATGTCCGGCACAGCTGCCTTCATATATATATGTTGTTTGAGTTGTTCCTGCATCCAATGCTTGGGTGACATCCGGAACTCTTCTATAAACTTATTGTAAAATGTAGTACGGCTCATATTGAACAACTGAGCCAGATCTTCCACACATTCCGCCTGCAGGTAATTCTGTAAAACCAAATCCTTAAAAGCAGGCGATTTTCCCATAATCGGATAAAGCAATTGCACTACCTCTTCCTTGGTATAAAATCCTCTCAGGTAAAGAAACAATTCTTTGTGTTTAATCTCGTGTAAATGGCCGCAATTCATCCCATTCTTCAGGCAATAAATCAGAAGACCGACAAAATCAGAAAGCGGATAACGGATAGGTAAAGGATCGAATTTGTAAGTAATATGTTTATAACAGTCGTAATAAGACTGTAACATATTGATATCACATGGATTTTTAATTATCCCGAAACTAAAAAATAAAATTTTGCATTCCGTCACAGCCGTTGCATGGAAAGTCGCAGCACGGGGCACCAGAATCATTTGCCCGGCACCTATTACCCGGTTGACAAACTGATTGCAACTAGCCTTGAAAGAGCCTTCTACCAGAAATATAAAATGATTACGCCTGGCAGGAATTGCCCGGATATTAGTCTCAGCTGCAATTTCCAGGTACCTGAAACCCGAATCAATCTCTACCCGGTAGTTCTTGCAGCTGAGATGTTCATTCACATAAAGTAAGTCGTTTAATAACAAGTCTGCCATAAAAACAAGTCTTAATTATCATTTTTTCAAAAGATACTTTTATCCATCCCCCCCGTATTTAGTCCGTTTTGATAATACACTAATAATCAGCATACTAACCACAAGTAATGCACATAACCACAAAAAAGGTTCGTTTTTTTTGCCAAAAAAATTAAAGTTATTGATAACACACATAAAAATTCATAATTATTTCATGTAAAATGTTTTACAATTAGAAAAATATTAGTTAAGTTTGTTGTGTATATCAACAAAAAAAACGAAGGTATAGATTGGCAAATACAAAAAATTATTGTAAATATAAACCACTATATATCAATACTTTATAAGCCTGATCGGCACAAGGACCAATCAGGCTTATAAAATTCAAATAATTTATTATCAGAGTATTAATGTTTTGCCGGGGAGATTGCAGGAGTGATTTCCCATACAGATTTTGCGATACAATGATTTAAATCTTCATTTTCATTCTTTATCTGATGATAAACAACAATCCGATCTTCCTGTTTTTCCATCCGGTAGAATGAATGTATCGTACTGTCAGGCATGATTTCATGGGCATAGATCACTTCCACTTCGGTCAGAATATGCTTTTTCAAAAATTCAAACGGCAAGGAATTGGTAAGCCAGCGCATATAGGATGCCTGAGTGACATGACCGTTGAAATCAATATTGTCGAAGGTTGCTGCAAAATCCAGACTTCTCTCCATCCCTCCTCCGAATTCTTTTTCATTCAGGACGGGCTCCAACTTAAGTTTCGGGATTTGGTGTTCTGTGCTCATCCGGATCACTTTTTCTGACAAACGCACCGGCCTTCTCCGGTTCAGATCTATATACATCCACTCGGAGGTTGCACGCACCAATTCTTCACCATCCTCCCGGATCATCCGGTAATCACGAAGTGCAAAAAGGCGATCCACACCCGACGGCCAGGTTTCAATATAAACTTCCTCATTCTGATGGGGCATTTTAAACAATTGTATATGTAAGCGATGCAACATCCAGGTCATCTCCTCTGCATTCAGGGTAGCTACATCCACCCCGTAAATCTCTGTCTGCACTTCCGCCACATCGTTAAACAAATCGCACAATGTCTTTACAAACAACCGTCCCTTATAATTGGTGTAATGATTGAAGATCTTCACCTTTTCCGTATACTTTGTCACCATATCCTGTCTTCTTTAAAATTTTCACTTTAATTCCCGATCTGATTGCAGGCATCAAATCACATACACTTCCGGATCTATCCAAATCCCGAATTTCATAAAAACGCTTTTCCGGATCTCATTGGCCAGACGGGAAACGTCCGTACCACTGGCATTTCCACGGTTGACCAATACCAGAGCCTGTTTTTCATAAACCCCGGCATTTCCCAGATCCTTTCCTTTCCAGCCACATTGTTCGATCAGCCATCCGGCTGCCAGTTTGCATTTTTCATCATCTACAGGATATACGGGCATATCCGGATATTGTGTCAGCAACTGATCGGCAAGCTCCCGGATGACCACCGGATTTTTAAAGAAACTACCGGCATTGGGGCATTGCTTTACATCCGGTAATTTGGCATTCCTGATCTGAATAACGGCCCGGCGGATATTCTGTAAAGAAATTTCTCCCCCCAGTTTTTCAAGCTCCTGTCTTACACTCCCGTATTCCAGCCGGAATTGCGGAACCCTGGACAAACGAAAAACAACACGGGTAATGATAAACCGGTTTTTCCACTCCCGTTTGAAAATACTGTCCCGATAACCAAACTGACAATCCGCAGCAGGAATCGTTACTCTTTCAGCTTTTTCCAGATCGATGGCTTCTATCCGGTCGATTGTGTCTCCGGCCTCCATTCCGTAAGCACCCACATTCTGAACCGGAGAAGCCCCGACATGCCCCGGTATCAGGGACAGATTCTCCACTCCTCCGTACTGATGTTCCACAGCCCAGGCGACAAAATCATCCCATTCCACACCTGCCCCAACCCGTACAAGCACCGAAACATCGTCCTTTTCCACAATTTCAATGCCCTGCATTGCCGGATAGAAAACCGTTCCCTCAAAATCTTCCGTAAAAAGGAAATTACTCCCCCCCCCCAATATCAGAATTTTCTGCGGATTCCACTCATAATCCGCAACAATGTCCAACAGCTCCTGTTCCTCCTTTGCCTCTATAAAATACCGGCATCTGACATCTATATCAAATGTATTGTACGCTCTCAGACTATAATTTTCTTTTATTACCATAAGCACAAATAAGTTTGATACAAATATAACCCCTTTTTCTGAAATGACGTTGATAAACCGCCGTCCATCCACTGAATTTTAAACGACACGGGATATACCGGAGCAATCACCGGAACAATTCATAAATCTTCAACAAATTGTTGAGAATTTCCGGAACATCCGGCATAAAGTTGAAATATCTTTTGTAAAAGTAATCAGTAAGAACCTGAACAATCCCTATACTTATCACCTGTTCATTTTACAGGAATCAAATAAACGATTCAACAGACATTGTTGTTTTGCCTGATTAATACATACAAAAGAAGTTTTTACAAACCAATATATTCATTTCATAAAGAAACAACAAAAGCGAAGATGTAAATCGCAAAATTCAAATAAATTTGACTTTACATGCGGTTTGCACTATCTTTGTCAATAAATCAAAAAATATGGACATACTCCCCGCATCTTTCGAAGAACGCATGAAAAAACAGTTGCTGGAAGAGGCTCCGGCTTTTTTTGCGGCTTTACAGACAGAACCGCCGGTGAGCATCCGGTTAAATCCAGGAAAAGCCGGTTCTTTCAATAAGCTATTTCCGGAACAACTACCTGTTCGGCAGGTGGAGTGGTGTGAGCAGGCTTACTACCTGAACCAACGCCCCGTGTT
>CAJMQA010000088.1 GCA_905215395.1 uncultured bacterium
TGCCATTGTAGTAACGGATAATGCTCAGATTGCCATAAAGCGGGGTGTAAAACGCCGTCAGGCGCTGATAAGCGGAGCTACTATTCCTCAATGGGGATTGCTGGGAGCTACTATGATAGCAGTGTTTTCATTTCTGCCTTTATACCTGGCCCAATCTTCGGTTGCCGAGATGATCAAGCCATTGTTTATTGTGCTTGCCGTATCTTTATTATTGAGCTGGGTGCTGGCGTTGGCACAGACCACTGTGTTCGGCAATTTTATATTGAAAGAAGGGGATGGGGAGGCTGTCAGAGATCCTTATGATACGAAATTTTATCATAAATTCGGGAACTGGTTACGTTTTTTGATACGTTATAAGGTGGCAACAATACTTGTGATGGTGGGTTTGTTTATGGTGGCTATGACTGTGATGGGATTGATGCCCCAGAATTTCTTTCCCAATATGGATAAACCTTATTTCCGGGCTGATTGTTTCCTGCCTGAAGGGTATAGTATCCGGGAGACGGAAAAAAATATGGGGGACATTGAAGATTACCTGATGCAACAGGAGGAGGTTGTTAATGTTTCTGCCACCTATGGTAGTTCGCCATTGCGTTATTATCTGGCCAGTACTTCGTTCGGACCTAAATCTAATTTCGGAAATTTATTGGTGGAAGTAAAGGACAAGAAGTATACGGCTGAGGTCGAAGCCCGTTTGAATGAATATGTACGCCGGAATTATCCGGATATGCTGATCCGTTCTTCTCTGTTTAAGTTGTCCCCGGCCGTAGAGGCCAATATTGAATTCGGTTTTATCGGAGAGAATATTGATACATTGACAATGCTGACTGAACGGGCTATGACCATTATGCACAAATGCGATATGGTGACAGATATAAAAAACAGCTGGGGGAATAAAGTGCCGCTTTGGGAACCGGCTTACTCGCAGGAACGGGGTCAGCGGTTGGGAATTACCCGTCAGGCTGTTGCATATGCATTGAAAATTGCTACGAATGGTTTGCCATTGGGAGATTACCGGGAAAAAGATTTGTTCATGCCGATTTTATTGAAGGAAGAAAATATTGCGGCTTCGAATATCGATAATATGAAAACTTTGCCTGTGTTTTCCCGTTCAGGATATGCTGTTCCTTTGGCTCAGGTTGTGGATAGTTTTGCTTATGGTTATAATTACAATGTGATTAAGCGGTACAACCGGGAAAAAGTGATGATGGCACAATGTGATTCCAAACGTGGAGCCAATACAATGGCTGCTTTTGCTCAGGTAAAAAGTGCTATAACGGATGAAATGGAGCTTCCGCAAGGGTACCGGATGCAGGTATTCGGAGAAAATGAAACACAGGCGGAATCAAATTCTGCGATGGCAGCCAATTTGCCTTTGACCTTTATTCTGATGTTTATTGTATTGCTGTTCCTGTTTAAAACTTACCGGAAACCGACGATTATCCTGCTGATGGTGCCTTTGATTTTCATAGGGGTTGTTTTCGGTTTGGCTGTGACAGGAAAAATGCTTGATTTCTTTGCTATTTTGGGTGTTTTGGGATTGATCGGGATGAATATCAAAAATGCAATTGTGTTGGTGGATCAGATCGGCATTGAGGAGGAGAAGGGAACCCCGCGTCTGGAGGCGATTATTGAGGCAACAAAGTCGAGAATTGTTCCGGTGGCAATGGCTTCGGGTACAACCATCCTGGGTATGTTACCTTTGTTGTTTGACGCTATGTTCGGAGGTATGGCTGCCTGTATTATGGGGGGCTTGCTGGTGGCTAGTTTACTCACCATATTTGTCTTGCCGGTAACCTATAGTTTACTTTTCCGGGTTAAAGTATGTGAACAGCCTGAAAGGGAAATAGATGAATAAAAGTAGAATGTTTATGAAGAAGATATATTTAATAATCGGGGCTATGTTACTGGCAGTCGGAATGTCTGCCCAACCCTTATCCGTTGAACAATACCGGGCCAGAGTACTCGAGTATAACCAGGATATAAAAAAGTCGCAGGAGGCTGTTAATGGGGCCTTGTATTCTTTGAAAGGTATTAAGACCGGATTTTTCCCGAAAGTGGATGTGAGTGGCAATTATTCCTATCAGATTGAAAATATTGAGTTTTTTCCGGGAACGGATTTAAAACATGATAATTACGGAGTGGAAGCGGGATTAGTACAGAATATCTATTCCGGTAGTGCTGTCCGTAAACAATATAATTCGGCAAAGTTGCAGCATGCTATTGCTCAGTTGGCAGTGGAGCATACCATTGATAATATCATTTATGCTGCTGATGTCAGTTATTGGTCGGTGGCAGCCAATCAGGATCTGTATCAGTTATCACAACAATTTGTGGGTCTGGTCGGAGAGTTATATAATATCGTCAATAAACGCTTTGAGGAAGGTGCTATCAGCAAAACCGATGTGCTGATGGTTCAGAATCGTTTAAAAGAAGCTGAATTACAATTGAATACAAGTGTCACGAATTACAAAACAGCCTTGCAATCTATGAATATCATGATGGGAGCAGAACCCAATGCTGAAGTCATATTGACAGATTCTATTCAGAAAGTACTGTGGATACCCAAGGCGGAAGGATTGGACAAGGCTCTGGAAAAACGGGCTGATTATCAGGCTGCTATTATGAATATTGAGGTTGCGAAGTTACAGACGGATATGGTTCGTTCTAAATATCTCCCTCAATTAGCTGTTGGATTGAAAGAGAAATACGGGACAACTCTGATCAATATTGATGGGAAATCGAAATGGGCAACAACGGCGTTTGCACAAGTTAATATTCCGGTCTTCCATTGGGGGGAAATGCGTCAGAATGTAAAAATGAGCCGGACACAGGAACAAACGAAAGAATTGGAAAGGAGCCAATTGAAAGATCAGGTAAGCAAAGAGTTGAATAATGCCTGGGTGAACGTGACAGAGACGGCTAAAAAGCTTGAGATTGTATATTCATCGTTGGAGATAGCCCAGGATAACCTGACTTTAAATACTTTCAGTTACAATGAAGGAAAGTTACCAATTATCGATGTGCTTTCTGCCCAGGTTAGCTGGTTGCAGGCTTATACCAATGTTGTTTCAGTTAACTATCAGTATAAAGTTGCATTGGCTGAATATGCCAAGGCACTTGGAAGTAATTGAGTTTCCGGGCTGCTGTTCCGGTTTCAGGAATAGCGGCGCGGGAATCTGAATAAAATAGCCAGTAGTGCACAGATTCCGAGAAGTATCGGATAATAGAGATAGCGGATGATGGAGAGGGGAGAAATGGAAGCCAGGCCGGCAGCTATCAGCATTTGTGCTCCATAGGGGATAATTCCCTGGATAAAACAGGAAAATGTATCCAGTATGCTGGCTGATTTTCTGCGGTCGATACCGAACTTTTCTGCAATGTTTCTGGCAATAGAACCGATTGTGATGACAGCGATTGTATTGTTGGCTGTGCACAGATTGGCCAGGCAAACCAGTCCGGCGATACTGAGTTCTCCTGCTCGTTTGGAATTTACTTTCCGGGTCAGTATGTTGATGATGTAATCAATACCTCCGTTGTAGCGGATCATTTCCAGCATTCCTCCGGCCAGCAGGGTGATGATGATGAGCTCTCCCATGCCCGTGATTCCTGTACCCATGGCTCCGAACCAGTCAAATAATCCGAATCCGGAAAGTAACCCGATGGTTCCGGAACTTAGAATCCCCAGAAATAATACCAGTATAACATTTATACCTGCCAGGGCTGTAATCAGTACGACCAGGTAAGGTACAACTTTCAGCCATTGGACGGCAGCGATCTGTGTCGGCGTATGAATGTCAATACCGGCAAATATATAGTAGCACATTAACAGGATGGCAGCCGGCATCACAATCATACTGTTCACTTTAAATTTATCCTTCATTTCACATCCTTGTGTTTTAGTGGCAGCAATCGTCGTGTCGGAAATGAAAGAAAGATTATCTCCGAAAAAAGCTCCTCCAACCACTATGGCTACTATAAAAGGCAGGTCTACCCCTGTTTTTTCAGCTATTCCGACGGCTACCGGAGTGAGTGCAACAATCGTACCTACCGAGGTGCCGACGGATAGTGATATGAAGCAGGCTGCTATGAAGATCCCGGCCAGAAGCAGATTGTCAGGGAGGATATGTAAGGTCAGATTTACTGTTGCATCAATGGCGCCCATTTCTTTGGCAGATTGGGCAAAAGCTCCAGCCAGAATAAAAATCCAGATCATTAACAGAATATTTTTATCGGCTGCTCCCCCGGAAAAATGGCTGATCCGTTCGCTGAGTGTCAGATGCCGGGACATGAGCAGAGCGGAAATTGCGGAGATGACAAAAGCAACCGTAATCGGTACTTTGTAAAAATCATTGACAATGATGGAAGTAACCAGATATACTCCCAGAAAAATAAATAAAGGACTTAATGCCAGGAATGACGGCTTGGGTGTATGTTCCATATTTCAGCGGATTAAAAACAGGTTGCAAAGTTAAAGGATTAATTGGAAAATCAATTATTTCTCCATTTCTGAAGAAAAAACGGAACTCTTTATATCTTGTTATCGGGATGTCTCTTCTGTGATGTAACAAAATCCGGAGGTTTACGTTTTTAGTTAAAACTAAACTAAAAATAAAATGAAGAAATACATTTCAACCTGGCAATTGGCGTTGATGACATCGGCTGCTGTAATTAGCTTAAGGGGGCTTCCGATGATGGCACAAGAGGAGCTGACCATGTTTTTTTATATTTTCTTTGCAACTTTTCTTTTTTTGATTCCGGCAGCTTTGGTAGGGGCGGAGTTAGGAAGTGCTTTTGCAGAAAAAGGGGGAGGAGTATATACCTGGGTAAAGGAAGCTTTTAACCAACGAATGGGATTTGCCGCTATTTTTTTGCAATGGATTCAAAATGTTGTATGGTATCCGACTGTATTGGGATTTGCCGCTGCGGCTATTGCCTATATGATCGGGAGACCCGATCTGGCACAAAACGGAGTTTATGTAGGTGCATTTGCAATAGTCATGTATTGGCTGGCAACTTTAATGACCTTTAAAGGAACCTCGATTGTTTCGCGTATCACCAGTCAGGGGTTTTTGCTGGGTACTGTATTGCCTGGCATCGTGATTATTGTGATGGCTGTTATCTGGATTATTGGCAAGAATCCGGTAGCATTTGAACAAATCCCTGCAACTGTGGGACAGGTTGTAAATGTCGACGCAGCCCAGCATGTACATCCCCGATTTTTTCCGCATATGACCGGTATCAGTGATATTGCTTTTCTGGCTGGTATTTTACTGTTGTTTGCCGGAGTGGAAGTACATGCCGTACATGCTCAGGAAATGAAAAATCCCCAGAAGCAATTTCCGGTGGCTATGTTTCTGGCAGCTTTGATTTCTTTTGCATTGTTTACTTTTGGTTCTTTGGCTGTAGCTATAGTAACTCCTTATGATCAGATCAATTTGCAAGCCGGTATGCTGGTTACTTTCGAGGAATTGTTCACTCATTATCATATCGGATGGCTGACAAATGTGATGGGATTATTGGTTGCTTTCGGTGCTTTGGCAGGTGTTATGTCATGGATATCGGGGCCTAGCCGCGGATTACTCTGGACGGCCCGGGACGGACAATTACCGGAGTTTATGAAAAAGACCAATAAAAATGGGATTCAGGTGAATATTTTGTTTATTCAGGGAGGGATTGTCACGGTACTGTCCTCTCTCTATATGGTGATGAATGATGTCAGTGTGGCTTTTTTCCTGTTGAGTGCATTGACAATAGGTCTTTACCTTCTGATGTATATGATGATGTATGCATCCGTAATCAGGCTTAGGTACACTCAGCCGGATTTACAAAGAAGTTATAAGATACCCGGGGGGAAGATGGGAATGTGGTTAATTGCCGGTATTGGTTTTCTGGCGGTCCTCTTTTCTTTTGTTGTCACCTTTTTTCCGCCTTCCCAATTGCCGGTCGGAAGTCCGGGCTTTTACACGGGACTGGTAGTGACCGGAACAGTAATATTCTTTGCTATTCCTTTTATCATCAGTGCATTTATGGCTAGGAAACAAAGAAAATTAACTTCACAATCATAAAAAAATAATGAGGCTGACTGAAAGTTTTACTACTCGGTCGGCCTCTTTTGTTCTGATTGATAGAGCCGGTTGAGATGAGCGGTACTAAAGTCTGCAGAAACCTGTCGCCAGAAAAGTATCCTCAGTAGACTGGAATCTCGCAGTCTTGTTACTCTATATACTATGAACTGGCATACAAGACAGGATTTCATGTGTGTTAGTTAGCTAAGACATAGCTAAAATAATTTACTTAAAACCACAAAAATCATACAAAAAAGCAGCTACAGAAATGTAACTGCTTGATTTTCTGTGATTCAGGCGGGATTCGAACCCACGACCTACGGCTTAGAAGGCCGTTGCTCTATCCAGCTGAGCTACTGAACCAACATTTTACGGTTTGGCGGTGCAAATATACGCTATAATATTTTTATTCCAAAAGAATGGCTCTTTTTTTTGAGGTATTTTTATTCTCTTTATTCCAACAAGAGGAAAAGAGCCTTGGGGAGTATCGACATTTTGGTTATTATCTCTTTTGAATAAAGAATAACCCCCTTAAAAATTTATTTTAAGGGGGTTACTGTTTTGTTGTCCAACCAAGATTCGAACTTGGACAAACAGGACCAGAATCTGTTGTGCTGCCATTACACCATTGGACATTGGTATCTTTTGCTATTACAAAAGTATATATTTTTCAGTTTTTCAAAATTTGTTGTTCAACCAAGATTCGAACTTGGACAAACAGGACCAGAATCTGTTGTGCTGCCATTACACCATTGAACAATATCTCGTCTCTTTTGACGGCACAAAATTAATATTTCAGATGGATTCTTCCAAAGAAAACAATGAAAATATTGTTCAATTTTTCTCATTGTTTTGAATATTCCATTCTATCCCATAGATAAAGGTTAGCATGGTCAGATCGTCACTAAGTTCATGGGATTTGATATGTTGCTGGATATCCTCTTCAATTTTCTGTATAAATTCTTTAGGATGCAGGTTGGGGTTGTGACGTATAACTTCCAGCAGGCGTTCTTTGGTATAAAATTCTCCTTTATCGTTTTCAGCATCTGTAACTCCGTCTGTATATAACAGGATTCCTGAACCGGTAGAAAACTGATAGGTATATTCCTGGTAATTATAGTCTTTGAGTATACCTAAAGGGATATCTGATTTGATGTCAAAGAAAGAAACTGTGCGGTCGGGATATGTCAGAACAGGTGGCGTATGTCCTGCATTACAATATCTCATTATTCCTGTGTTCAGATCCAGTGTCCCTGTAAAAAAGGTAATGAACATATCAGCTTCATTCCGTTCAGAGATACTTTTGTTAAGTAGGTTAACAATTTGTACCGGCGAATAGTTGCTAGTGGATAGGGAACGTAATAAACTAATGGTAGAAGCCATTAGAAGAGAGGCAGGAACACCTTTCCCAGATACGTCACCTATGGCAAAATATAAATTGTTATTCCGGATCATATAATCGTAAAGATCTCCTCCGACCTGCCGGGCCGGATATAATACGGCATAAAGATCCAGTTCTTTTCTTTCCGGAAAAGGGGGAAAGGTTTTGGGGAGCATGCTCATTTGTATGTGATGGGCGATCCTGAGTTCGCTTTCTATTTTTTCTTTGATGGCAATTGTTTTTTCCAGATTGTTCATATATCTGGAAAGTTTGATCTGCATTTCTTCGAATGCATTATGAAGTTCTTTCATTTCATCTTTTGAACGAATGATGGGGAGTGGGGTATTGAAATTTCCCTCTGCAATGGAAGCAGCAGAAAGGGCAAAATCTTTCAGGGGTTTTGTGATTTTTCGGATTGTTGCTGTTATGAGCAGACATATCAATAATAAAAACAGAAAAAAAGAGAGGGATATGATCAGGTTGAAACGGTTGAGTCCTTCGTAAATATGGTTGTAGGGACAAATCGTAGCCATACACCATTCTGTTCCCAGGATGGGAGAATAGAAAATATAGGATTTATCGTCATGATCGAAAAAAGTGTCTTTCCCTTTTTCGCCATTTGCTATTTTACGTGCAATCTGGATGACATTGGTATCGGGCATTCCGGATGCTGTGTCAAAGATGTTTTCTTCCAACCTCAGAGAGTCCTGATCATGCAGGATGTATTTCCCGTTCCGGTTAATAATGATGGTGTAACTATCCGGATATGGTTTTATAGAATCAATCAGTTCTGTCAGCCAGTTCAGCGAAAGGTCGACTGAGAATATACCGATGATCTTTTTTTGATAGTCCCGTAAAGGAACAGAATAGGTAGAAGTAATGATGGAATGTGATGAAAGCTCATGATAAGGACGGCTCCAATGGGATATATTCTGTTCCTTGGATATTCTGTACCAGTTTTTTTGATTGTAATTGTAATAACTACCGATCTGGATGGTTATTACACTATCATTTTTCATATATGAATAAGGGGCGAAATGTTCTCCTTTTTCAGGGAAATAATTGGGCTCAAAAGCGATGGCACAACCAAAAATCTCGTCATTATTCCGGACGACCTGGCGTGTGATATTGAAAATGGAATCCGGGTGTGTGACGTAAATGGGAATGAGCCAGCTCAGATTTTCCGGGATTTTTTCGATGGTACGTAACAGATAGGAAACACGCATATTGATGATATCCGCTTGTTTTGAAATTTTCAGATAAGTCTTATGCTCAAGATCCCGGGTTGCAAAATGGTAAAATATACCGAAAGCGATAACAAATACTCCGACTAAGGTAGCGAGTACATATATATTAAGCTTTGTTGAAAAAGAGTGGTTAATTCGCTGAAACATGCTTTTCTATACATTTTTGCAAATATAGTAATTGTCATAAATAAGATACCTGATAAGATAGTTTTTTGAGATTTATTATTGATTAGTTACAATATGAAAATAGGAGAAAAACAAAATAGTTTTTCTCCTATTTGATTTATGTAGTCCGTATTACTTTGTTGCGTTCTCCAAACGTTTCATCATCATAAAAATGAACAATGCAGAGATCACACACAGAACGATAAGAATTGACCATAATGCCCATAATTCCATGTGCCCCCAAAGCATACCGATAATAGATACCAGATAGTTACCGATAGCGGTAGCCCCGAACCATAGCCCCATCATAAGACCTTTGTACTTGGGTGGAGCTACTTTCGATACAAATGAAATACCCATTGGGGAAAGAAATAACTCTGCGAATGTTAATACAAGATAGGTATTGATAAGAACTGAGGGAGATACGAGTAAATTGTTAGCAATTACGGTTGCTCCGTCAGGATTCGGTGTAGGAAGACCCATGGAGAAAACTGCCATAACTGTGAAGCCTAAAGCGGCTATAAGCATACCGATACCAATTTTACGGGGAGCTGAGGGTTCTTTGCCTCTTTTGGCTAAAGCTCCGAATACAGCAAGCGATACAGGAGTAAGTGCTACAACAAAGAATGGGTTGAATTGCTGGAACATTTGAGGAAGAACTTCAATAGATGCTCCCGGCTCTAAAGCCATGTATTTATAAATTAAAATACCTCCGGAAAGACATGCAACAGCAGCCGATATTAATCTTGATCTGATTTCTTTGGATTGGAACAGAGAGAACAAGCTGTATACCAATGTGATTACAAATACCAGATTGAATACATTGAAGCTCATTCCCAGAGCTCCGTCAGCAGTTCTGGCTGTATAGTCACGAGCGAAGAATGTAAGAGTCAGACCGTTTTGGTGGAATGCCATCCAGAAGAAGATAACGACTGCAAATACCAAAATGAGGGCAGTGATGCGGGATTTTGTTTGTGCTGGTGTCAACTCTACGATGTTTTCTTTTTTACCGCTTGCGGCAGCTTGTTTGGTGTTAACATCTGCATGTTTGAAAGTTTTCTTGAATACCTGGTAGATCAGCATAGATACAATCAGTGAAATGCAAGCAACTGCAAATCCATAGTGATATGAAAGAGCAAGTTCGTCGATGTATTTATGAGCGAATACTGTCAGGTCTCCGTTGAATCCTGCAACTTGGTTCTGAGCGAACTGAGTCAGGGTACTCAGTGATTCGCTTGCCATTTGTTGTCCTTTTTCCAGATACTCGTGACAAAGTGCCGGTATATCACCCTGATATTTGAAACCAGCTTTGCCCATGAAATGTTCTGTGATTTTTGAGGCAGCTGTGGGAGCAAAGAGAGCACCAATATTGATAGCCATATAAAATAAGCTGAATGCAGTGTCGCGTTTGTCTGAGTATTTAGGATCATCATAAAGATTACCCACCATTACCTGAAGGTTACCTTTAAATAATCCAGTTCCTAATGCAATCAGAAAGAGTGCACCAAACATGGCTGCAACACCTAATCCATCGCCTCCGGTAGGAATGGCAAGGCTGGTATAGCCGGCAAACATGATAATGATACCAGCAGTTACCATTTTTCCATATCCAAATTTATCGGCAAGAATACCTCCTAAAATTGGTAAAAAATATACAAAGGCTAAGAAGCCAGCAAAAATGTTAGACGTTGCTGCTGAACTAAAGCCGAATTTTGCTTGCAGGAAAAGTGTAAAGATAGCAAGCATGGTGTAGTACCCGAAACGTTCTCCTGTGTTAGCAAGAGCCAGGGCGTATAACCCTTTGGGTTGATTATTAAACATGGTTTGACTATTTTAAGTTAATATTAATTCCACGACGGCTGCAAAAATAAGAATTTTTCTGTATTTTTCGTCTTTAAAACGATTGAGTAAATGTTATGAAAAAGTTAAATAAAGTTTTTAAGGCTTCTGAAATATCTAAAATTGATAAATATACCATTGAACATGAGCCCATAAGCTCTTCGGAATTAATGGAGCGGGCCTCCGGGAAATGGGTGGAATTTTTTTTGAAAAAAGTAGGAAGAAGAGGTAAAATTATAGTAGTTGCCGGAAATGGTAATAATGGCGGGGATGGTTTTGCTATTGCAAGATTGTTGAAAAATAAAGGTATTGAAACCTGGGTCTGCCATCTGAACATTGGGCAGGGGATGAGCCCTGATTGCCAGTTGAATTACCATAAGTACAGGGAAATTGGCGGAAATGTGATAGAAGTGGGAGAGACCGGAATTTTAGATATACCTGAGGATGCTGTTATTATTGATGCGATATTTGGTTCGGGTTTAAACCGGCCTGTTACCGGTTTGGCACAGTCAGTGATACATCAGCTGAATGCCCTGGATAATCTGGTTGTGGCGGTAGATGTGCCTTCCGGACTTATGGGAGAGGATAATAGCGCCAATGTCCGGGAGAATATAATACGGGCTGACTATACTTTAACTTTTCAATTCCCGAAGATTGCTTTTATGTTGGCCGAAAATGAGATTTTTGTCGGAGAATGGTATGTTTTGGATATTGGATTGCACCGGGGGATAATAGATGCTCTGTTTACTCCTTATTATTATCTGACAGCGGAATGCGTATCGGAATGGTTGCCACGTGCCGGTAAATTTGCCCATAAGGGGATAAATGGAAGAGGATTGTTGATTGCCGGTAGCGATGGGATGATGGGGGCTGCCATCTTGTCGGCAAAGGCTGCTTTGCGCTCAG